>NZ_CAWUDM010000043.1:0-51783 GCF_963920855.1 Nostoc sp. CCY0012
CAGGCTCTATCCCTTATTAAACAAGCTGTTTAGCCTTCTTGTCACCCGTTAAGGTCACGCGCAGTTCGCGATCGCAACTGGCTACCACTGATTTCGTATCATGAACCTGAACGGTTTTTTGAGATTCCCTTAACTCCGCCTTTTCCAGATTACAACTCTGGACACGCTGCATTTGGCGCTACCGCCGGACAAGTGTTAATTAATTTTTTCGGGGATGCTACACGTTTTACTGTTCCTTCGCAAGATTTACCTGGTGAAGCTATCACTTACAACACCATTAGTGCGGCTATTGAGGCTAATGCTGTTAGCCGAATTTTTGGTGGTGTTCATGTTCCATCTTCAGGAGTAATTAGTACACCTGTACCTAATGTTGAATCTTTAGATCCAGATCGTCAAATTACATTAGACCGTCCAACTACAGATGAGATAATTACAGAAACTATAACTGTAGAAGAGCAAGAATTACTTACCGTTGAGACTAATCAAGGTTTTGTTCTGCTGCGCGTAGAACAGGATGCCGAAGTTCAACTAGGTAGAACTGTGGCTGAATCAGTAATGAAGTCATTTGGAAATTAGTAATCGTCTAAACTCCAGACATCAAGCCCAGGACTTAATTTCTGGGCTATTTTGATTTTCGTGCTGATTTGGGTGGTGTGCGATGTGCGCCGAAGTATTTTTCACTACGGTAGCGCAACCAAACCCTTAATACTTGGGGAATCTGCTGTTTTTCTTCCTTGGTCAGTGTATTATAAAGAGCTAATGCACGCTCTCGCTCACCCCGACAAGCAGCGTTGTTATGAGCATCCCAATAGCTACGGGCTACCCGAATCCGCCGACACACTTCTTTAATTAGTGCGTCTCCTGTAAGTGGAATATCTTGCTTTGCCATACTCAAATGTCCTCAGCTACGAACTGAATCACACCCCATTGTCCGTTAGTTAACCAATCAGGGTCAGATTTTGCTACTTTCTCGACTACTTCAGATTGTAAACCTACTGTGACTTCTGACTTCAGGGTGCGTAAGGCTACCATTGGTGTAGGTAAGTAGCAGACTATATCTGCAATACTATCTGTAAGCTGCCAATGGCGATCGCCTAATAATCTGCGATAATTTGCATCTCCTTTGACTATGAGTAAATTTGCCTTGGCTAGTTCATTTTTTAGGGTATCGGGTATTTGCCAAAATGCTAAGGGTGATGTCCAAAAGTAATTTTCAGATAATACTAAGCGCCCTGATGCAATCTGCTCTTTTAATCTGTGGGCAAATGATGTCACTGGTTCATGTCTAGTAGCAGTTAAAAAACTTGTGGTGTCATGTACATCTTTAATCATGGCATCAGACACAAAGGTCGGATGTGGTTTTAAATGTAGGTAAACTTGCTTCACTAAGTTGCTACTTAATAAAAAATCTACTAAACATAAGTCACATACTAGTTCAAAGCCAGCGTTATCTACAACAAAATCAACTCGATTTACAGAGGAACTGATTAATAATTTACTGACTTGTGAAGCATCATTTACTAATATATGAGCTAGTTGGTTTTGAATATCAAATCGACTTCTATCACCTTCGGATGCTGACCATAAACTCAAGTCAACTCGATTTCCCCACAAATCAAAATATAATAATTTTGAGATGACATCACTTTGAGGCTGTTCTAACCATTGCTGTAACTGAGTACATAGTAAAATAGTTGAATCTAAACATGCTTCTAAACCTTGAGTTTTTTGTAATTGAAATGGGTCAATAAATTGCCAGATACCAGGGCGAAAGTAATGAGTAATTTCCAGAATTAATCGATAAAAATAAGTTTCAGCAAAGAACCAAGGAACATCTAGCCAACGCTGACCTTGATAAGGTTTTAGGTATATATTCCAATCTGCAAAATCTTGACCAGTATCATTTTTTAGAGGTGATAGATATCCTGTTGCCAGCTCTGTAGCTAGATTTTCTAGGTTTGCATTAATTTCCTGAGAAAAATTATTTTCGGCAATAATTCGGCGAGCAATTGCAGGCATTCTTTGAGTAACTGTGTACTCAGTAAAAGTGCCATCTTCTGAAGCTACAAGTGGCGATGGTAATGGTAATTTAGGTCTGGTAGATGAATTGACCACAAACTTTATTGCTCCTCTCAAATCTCCAACTTTTACTTAAATTTCAATGGTAACCCGTCTTGAAATACTAGCAGTTCTCCTGGTGGAATTTGTGTCCAAACTTCGTTGTCGGTGAGGGGGGTAGTGGCAATTACGGCCACGCGATCGCTTGGTGTGGTTAACTGGTTAAAATCTACGGTCATGTCTTGATCAATTAAGTGAGCATGGGCAAAAGGTGCTTGACGGACAATGTAACAAAGGTTGGTGGAACAATGGGCAAAGAAGTGTTCTCCGTCTGATAGTAGGTAATTAAAGATACCTAGCAAATTTAATTCTTGAGAAATACTACGTAATAAATAGTACAATTCATTGAGGGGAGGCTGGCCATCAGGAAAGTGTTCTCGTAAGGTTTCGAGAATCATGCAAAAGGCTTTTTCACTATCGGTATTGCCCACGGGTTGAAAAAATCCCCTGTTTGGCGGATCAAAATCTGGTAAGTTACCATTATGTGCAAACACCCAATACCTCCCCCACAGTTCTCTTTGAAAGGGATGACAGTTATATAAAGCAATTTCACCTTGGGTGGCTTTGCGAATATGGGCAATTACATGGGTAGAGTGGATGGGATAACTTCTTACCAAATCCGCCACCGCAGAATCAATGGAAGGTTTGGCATCTAAAAACATCCGACAACCTTTACCTTCAAAGAAAGCTATACCCCAACCATCACGATGCTGATCAGTTTGTCCACCTCTAGCACAAAACCCTTCAAAAGAAAAGCAAATATCCGTGGGAACATTGCAGTTCATTCCTAGCAATTGACACATGATTTTTGACTAATGCCTCAAAATCACCATACTTCAGAATGCTGCTCAGGTTCTGGTGCGATCGCTGCAATCTGGAAATTAAGAAAATTATTCAAATATGGGCGACCATAGGGAACACCAGAACATAAATTATCTCTTTTGTGTGTACACGGTAGCCTTTATAAAGGGGATTTAAAACGTAAATTCTACAAACTCTAGTTGGCCAGCCAACATATTTTTGTCTACGGCGGACAAGGTTTTATTATGAGAACGCTGAGAATTTAGACATTTACAAACTAACTGGGCGACATCGGGACGGTGAATGCTGCCAACAATCCGCGGGTCTTCAGTTAAAATACCATTGCCTGTTGCTGGTTCCGATTTTAATCCGCCGGGACGAATGATGGTGTAGGTGAGTCCACTAGCAATTAAGTGTTGTTCGGCTTTGTCTTTTTCGACTAATACAGGCCCCAGTGTTGCTAAGGCTTGAGGAGGTAAAGCACCAGCACTATTACCTGTACCAATGGAAGAAACTAAAATAAACCTTTGTACTTTGGCTTTGACTGCGGCATCAATGAGATTTTTGTTACCTAGGTAATCAGCCCTTTCACCTTCTGATGGTAAGCCACCAATGGTACTAATAATTGTGTGGATAGGCTCATCGGTGAGGATTGCCCGTTCTACATCGCTGACATTTAAAGCATCTCCCATCACGGTGTGAATACCTATGGCTTGTAATTCAGCAACAGCAGACTCATTTCTCAGGAGTGCTTTAGTTGAGAGATTTTGTGCTGTTAAATAGTTGGCAATTTCTCGACCAACGCCGCGACTTGCCCCAGCTAGAAAAATGTAAGATGCACTTGTCATATTAATTTTGAATCGGGAATTAGCACAAAGGATTTTACCAGATATTATCCTAGCGATGGGTTGGGCGATCGCTTCTGGTGGTATTCCCCTGATTTAGCTTTTTATCAAAACTCTACTTAGACTAACTGTGATGCACATTAGTATTACAGATGACTTGTGGTGCTAATATTTCCAAATATGTTGAGAATTTTTAAATTTATGCCTAAATCCGACCCTGCGAAAATCAAAAAAGTATCTTTCAGCCTACCCTTTGGCATTGGTTCTGTGGAATGGGAAGCAGATCCAACAGAACGGAAAGCCGCTTGGTCACTTTATGTTGAACTGATCACTCGTATTGCTGTTCAACCTTTAGCAACTGATAATGGACTGCTGCGAGAAGCTTTGTCATCGTTGTATAATTTGTTTCCTGTAACTCGGCAAGTTCTCAAAGAAGGTGGGCCGGATGTCGGAGCCAGTCATGATTCTGTAGGAGGAATTGCGATCGCAGTTTTGAATAATGGCTTGCGTCCTTTTATGTCTAAATGGCATCCACTATTGCAAACATGGGAAGCTCAACGACCCCCTCACCTCAGTCCCCAGGAGCATGAGCGTAATTGGTCTGAGGAACCTCAACTGCGAGCAGAACTGGAATCCTTGAGGAAGGACTTGGAGAAGTATGCAAATGCGTTAGCTGTAATTGCTGGGGTCAAGGAATAACAGGAGAAGTGTTTTAATGACCGATATTCAACCTCAATTTGATGTTTTCCTAGCTCATAATAGTGTGGATAAACCTCAAGTTAGGCTAATTGCTCAAGCACTAAAACAACGTGGTTTAACAACATGGTTAGATGAAGAACAAATTCCCCCAGGATTTTCAATTTCCAAGGCAATACAAAAAGCCATTCCATTATGTAAAACTGCTGCTATATTTCTCAGCGTGCAGGGTTTAGGAAATTGGCAAGAGGTGGAATTAGATGTATTTATATCGCAGTGTATCAAACGTCAGATTACTGTAATTCCTGTTTTGCTACCTGGTGTTAATGAAGTACCAGCAGAATTGTTATTTTTACGAGAATTTAGATGGATAAATTTTTGCGATTTACTTGAGCATGATGAAAATGCATTAGATTTACTACTATGGGGGATAACTGGGCAGAAGCCGCAGAGAAATTCACAGTTAAATTGTGAAAAGCCAGGACAAGTTTTAACGGAAGAATCTCTGCAAAGTATTGATAATTCTGGATTAAGTGCCAACACAAGCACAGATATACAAAAAACACCATCGGTAATAAACAAACAAAAAGCTGTAGAGTTATTACGCTTATTGGACTATAAGCAGCAGCAATATTGTTTTGATGAATTAATTGAACTCAAGACAGTAGCATTTTTCATTCAAGCACCAAGTTTAAATGTTTTAAATTGGCTGATGGAAAGGTTGATTTATAATGTACCAAGTTCTTTAATTGGTAAGACCTTTTTAATTGATTTTGGAAAATGCATTTACAATCCAGAAAAATTTTTATCTGTCTTTCGCCCCATTAGTGAAAATCTTTCTTCGGAATCTGTCATTGAAGCATTGGCTAAGATATGTCAAACTAAAACTGTGATTATTGTCATGCGTAAATTGAATTTTTTAGATGAAAAAACATCTCAGGAATTTTATCATTTTTGGGATTCTTTACTTGAAAAAGTAAGTTTTAGTAAAAATAACGATGAGGCATTACCTCTTGTATTGCTGGTAGCAGAGCTTAAAAGTTACCAATATAAATCATGCCCATTAAAAAATAACTTCGCATTTGTTGCATTAGAGTCAACTAATATTGATATTGAAACAATATGTACAGATACAACTACAATAGGTAAAAATATTTATAACCTTTCACCAATGAATAAGCTCCTACCAAAAGATGTAAATAATTGGTTACGAAAAAATGAAGTCTTATCATTTCTCAGCAATGTAAATTATCAGGTTTCCCAATGGGGAGAAGCTCCTGAAGATGTCTTAGATAGTATTTGTCAATATGTGTTTAATTTTGAGAATGGTATTGCTGAAATGGATGCAGAATGGAAAATAAAATGAACAATCAAAAAGAGCCGAGTTATGAATACAAAGGAGAGTATCAACCTCTTCAAGAAGGTGTCAAAGATTTGAACCAAAGAGTCTATTTTCCTTATTTACCCAGTGGAGATTTAATAGAGGCAGTTAATTTAGCGATCGCACTCGAAAGACCATTACTTTTAGAAGGTGAACCGGGCTGTGGTAAAACTCGTTTAGCAGGAGCAGTTGCTTATGAGTTTACGCAAAAAAACCTGCAAGACCAGAACCATAAAAAAGCAGAACAAAAGTGGTGGGATTATTATATTTGGAATATTAAATCTACAACTCGCGCCCGTGATGGACTTTACAATTATGATGCTATTGCTAGATTACGGGATGCTCAATTAATGGGAACTGACCCGCAACGATTACAAGAATTTATCGGAATTGTCCAGACTGGAGGCTTAAAAAATAGGTTAAAAGATAAGAAAAATTATCGAGAATTTGGCGCATTAGGTAAAGCGTTACAACAACATTCACATCGTCCCATTTTGTTGATTGATGAAATTGACAAAGCTGATAGTGATTTTGCTAATGATTTACTGCTTGAGTTAGAAGAATTGCGTTTTGAAGTGCCAGAAACTGGCGAATCATTTCCTACACCAACGCATAAGCCAATTATTTTTATTACGAGTAATCGAGAAAAGCCTTTACCAGAACCTTTCCTCCGTCGCTGTCTATATTTCTTTGTCGATTTTCCCAGTGATGAACAATTACGACAGATTATTAATAAACGGTTTGCACAACAGGTAGCAGAGAAACAGGAACTAATTGCAAAAGCCATAGAACGTTTTTATACAATTCGTGAATCGCTAGAAAATGTACCGGGAAGTAGACCACCGGGAACGAGTGAATTTATAGAATTTCTGACTGCATTATTAAATAAAAACAATATTGAGCAAGCATTAAATGATTTAGATAATTTAACCAATAAATTACCCTTATTAGGAACACTTTTGAAGACTAAACAGGATCAGGAATTGTATCGAAACAAAAAAGGCGATTAATCAAGTAAGAATATTAACCCGCGCAGGACGTTCGGCGAAGCTACTTCGACAAGGCTCAGTACAAGTCAGTCGAGCCGCGGGTTTAGTTTGTGTAGCCACGACTTCTAGTCGCCAGGGCTTTTATAAATTAAACCTGATACTTATGAATAATTCTCAATTTATGTCACTTGATTCATTATTACTAGATTTATTTCAGGAGTTGCGAAAAGCGGGAATGGCTTTAACCCTGGAACAATATGAATTATTACAAAAAGCAATAGTTAAAGGCTATGGTTTAGGCGGATGGCAAGATATCAAACGGGTATGTCGGTTATTGTGGGTTAAACCTTGTGCTAACTATGATGCCAAGATTTTTGACCGCACTTTTGACCGCTATATTCAGCAGCATCACGCTAAAATGCCTGTGCTTGCTGATGACTCAGTTCCAGAACCACCAGAAAAAACTCCTGAGAAAAAGCCACCATCAAATCTCCCCCAAATTCCCCCCAGAAGAATTAGTCCCTCAACTCAGCAACCCCATAAAGTAAAAGTTCCAGCTGCGATTCAAAGTAATTCAATTTCTTCTAGGTTTGAAAATAACAATAACAAGTTTCACTTTACTCCCACCGATTTCCCTATGCAATTGTCAGATGTCCAGGTGACTTGGCGGTTATTAAGACAAGCAAAGCAGGTGGGCCGAGACTTTGAAATAGATATGGAAGCTACCCTTTACCAAATTGAACGGGAAGGTATTTTTACTGATGTGGTCATGCGTCCGGTGAGGGTACGAAAGACTGAACTATTGTTATTAATCGATGATAGTCCAGCTATGAACCCGTTTTTTCCTGCCCTTCAGCCGTTTATCCAAGCAATTGCAGAAGCTCGAATTACTCCCGCCCAAATATATCGATTTACTAGCTATCCTGATGAATATCTTTATGATTGGCAGCATCCGGCTCAAGCAGAATCCCTGACTAATCTTTTGCCAAAACTGCATCGTAACCGCACAGTTGTTTTAATTTTAAGTGATGCGGGGGCGGCAACTGCTACTTACAGTCAAGAACGAATTGAGGGAATATCAAAGTTTTTGACAGCATTATCACCTTGTATTCGCCGATTAATTTGGTTGAATCCTCTACCACCTCAACGCTGGGAGCAAACTTCAGCTTGGACAATCAATGCGATACTCAATGGCAAGATGTTAACTTATGAACCTGCTAGCTTACGAACAGCAACGCGAGAAAATCCACAGGAGAATATGATTAAGGTATGTGGATTTAATAAAATACAGAACCTCACCCCCAACCCCTCTGCTTACCAAGGAGAGGGGAGACTTTGACGCAAGTCAAAGGCGGGGTGAGGTCAAAAACTAGACTTGCATGTTATTTAATTCATATTCCTAAGGTATGGCAAACGTATCACCTAGAGAGGATTTGACAACTCGCCGCATTCGAGTTTTTGAAAGACGCTATGGTATCGATGCGTTGTATTTGGCTTACCATGCTGCCTTTCCTTTGACCCTGACTTCAGATTTACTCTACTGTCTGCGGGAAAATTTTGTACCTGATGTCCCTTGGTATGCAGTAGCCGATGTGTTGCTATCAGGATTATGTCAACCCGCAGGCTATGACTTGTATGAGATGGAAGGTAAAACCAGGGATGCTTTGCTGCGTGGTTTATGTGAGAAGTTTGGGGAACAGCGACTCAAGGAACTGGCAGATTTTATGTCCCAGTATATTAATAGTCGTTTGCAGTTGGAAGATAATGACCGTGCTTTGGTTTTTGGTAAAGAGCCAGACTGGACTGCTTTGGCATACCTGAGTTCAGATAAAGAGGAAGTAATTAACGAAATCAAACAAAAACTGCAAAAGTTAATAGCCTCTACAGATGCTAAAGAGCGTATCAGATGGGCAGCATTAGTTGAAAGTTATGCTGACTTGTTATCAGAAAAAGGTTTTGAGCCGTTGTTGTTGAAGTGGTCACAGCAGACATTTGCTGGTGAATCCATCCAGGATGAAGAGGAAGAAAAAATCGCCGCAGCGATGGGTGTTGAGTTGCAGTCTCTTGAGTTTGATGTGGCAACTATTAGCCTAGATAATGAGCCAACAGAGGAGTTGCAACCTTTTGAGTTTGAAACCGTAACAGTTGATGCTCGTGGGGGAGAAATTAACAGAGAACGAAAACAAGCATTTTATTTTGTTGAGTTTTTAGGTGAAGCAGCCGGAAAACCATCTGCACTTTTGATAGAGATGGTAGCTATCCCTGGAGGAACCTTTGAAATGGGGTCGCCACCAGATGAGCCGGAACGCTATGACGATGAGAGTCCACAGCATACTGTTACTGTAGAGCCTTTTTTCTTAGCTAAGTATCCAGTTACTCAGGAGCAATGGAAATTTGTCGCACAGTTACCCCAAGTGAACCGGGAACTAGATCCAGATCCATCTAATTTCAAAGGTGCAAAACGCCCTGTCGAAAATGTTTCTTGGTACGATGCAGTTGAATTTTGCTCACGCCTTTCTCAATTTACAGGTAGACCCTACAGTTTACCCAGTGAAGCGGAATGGGAATATGCTTGTCGCGCTGAAACTACTACGCCATTTCACTTTGGCAAAACAATTACATCGGAATTAGCTAACTATAATGCTAAATCCACTTACAATGCTGGGGCAAAAGGACAATATCGTCGGGAAACAACAGAAGTAGGAAGCTTTGTTGTCGCTAACATCTTTGGGCTATGTGATATGCACGGGAATGTATGGGAATGGTGTCTAGATGATTGGCACAGGAATTACGAAGGTGCGTCAACAGATGGCAGTCCTTGGTTTGACAATAATAATAATCTTTTTCAAAAACGAGGCGCTTCCTTACTGCGTGGTGGTTCCTGGGATGACAATCCTAAGGTTTGCTGTTCTGCGTCTCGCATCATCAGCAGCCGAGACGTCCGCAATTACGCTTTTGGTTTTCGTGTTGTCTTTGCTGCCGAAAGGATTACTAAGTAGCTTTTTATACTTTATTTTTGCCTTCTGTACTTGTTCTTTTTTTTAGCGTAGCGATCTAAAATTTTTTTTCCAAAAATCAACGTAGACACACGATTACTGGTTAATTACATTGATTATGAGGCAATACAGTTCAGTTAGTGAAGTTAAAACATTGAAGATCCCCCTAAATCCCCCTTAAAAAGGGGGACTTTGATTCTTTTCCCCCCTTTTTCAAGGGGGGCTAGGGGGGATCGAAACGCTGTTAGGCAACTTGAGAAGACTTGTGTGTACACCGTAGGCAGGGTACCACAGAGACACAGAGTTGGAGAACAACAGGAGATTTTTAAGAGTATCTCACAAGAGCAAAAAGAAATGCCAAATATCGTTATAACCAAAACACAAAAGACAGCCAAATATTACGTAGAAGATTTAGGCAATGGAATTAAGCTAGATATGGTACTAATTCCCGGTGGTAGTTTTATGATGGGCGCTCCAGATACGGAAGAAGAAAGCCGCGATAATGAACGCCCACACCACCAAGTAACAGTTTCAACTTTTTTTATAGGTAAATATCCTGTCACCCAAGCACAGTGGAGAGCAGTAGCCGCACTACCACAGGTTAACAGGAAGCTCAACCCTGAACCATCGAGATTCCAAGGGGATAAACGCCCTGTCGAAAGAGTTTCTTGGTACGATGCAGTAGAATTTTGCTCGCGCCTTGCTCAATTTACAGGTAGACCCTACAGCCTACCCAGTGAAGCCCAATGGGAATATGCTTGTCGTGCTGGAACTACTACGCCATTTCACTTTGGCGAAACAATTACATCGGAATTAGCCAACTACAACGCTGAGTATACTTACAGTGCTGGGGCAAAAGGAAAATATCGGAGAGAAACCACAGAAGTAGGAAGCTTTGAGGTAGCTAACGCCTTTGGTTTATGTGATATGCACGGGAACGTATGGGAATGGTGTCTTGATGATTGGCATGATAACTATGAAAAAGCGCCTACAGATGGCAGTTCTTGGTTTAATGAGAATCATAACCTTTCTCAAAAACAAGCGCGAGCCTCACTGCGGGGCGGTTCTTGGATCACTACTCCTGCTAACTGCCGTTCTGCGTATCGCCCCTACAGTGACCGCGACGACCACGTTAACGATTATGGTTTTCGTCTTGCTTGTGGGCTGCCTAATATGGTTTAGCAGCCTTTTATACTCAATTTATCTAAGTCTTTAATTATCACAGACATGAGGCGATCGCAGGGTAATCACTTCATCTCAAATTCATCATTTACCAGATAGCGGTCATTTCTGCCACCTGCGATCGCTTGGGCAATTACTTGAGCGTTGATCAATTAACAAATATTGGGTTTTTCGGGAATAAAACCGGGTATTCTAAGTAACAACACCCAGTAACACCTATTGCAGATATGACTCACCATATTTTAAAAGCCACTAGAGAAACTGTGCATCTGGGTGGTTTTTCTCATTTATTAAAACCAGCACTGACTATTGATTCTGGCGATACGATTGATGTGGAAACTTACACTGGTTATTATGTATACGACAAAGCTCCAGCGGAGTTTCTCTCGCCAGAATTTTTGGATATCTGCGAAAATCTACCGCCAGAAAGGAAGGTGGCTGGTGGGCCGCATTTACTCACGGGGCCAATTTATGTGCGAGATGCAGCACCGGGGGATGTTTTACAGGTAGAATTACAAGCGATCGCTCCTAGTTTACCTATGGGTTTCAATGCGATTCGTTCTGGTTGGGGAGCGTTACCACAACAGTTTACTCAACCTGCGTTGAGATTCATTCCCCTTGATTTAGTCAATTATATCGCCGAGTTTCCTGCTAACAGTGGCATCAAAATTCCTCTCACACCTTTTTTTGGTATTCTTGGTGTCGCTACCCCCGAAGATTCCCGCATTTCTATTCCCCCTGGTTGTTATGGCGGTAACATCGATAACCGTGAACTCCAAGCAGGTTCGCGTTTATTTTTGCCTGTTTTTGTTCCTGGGGCTTTATTTTCCATTGGTGATGGACATTCAGCCCAGGGCGATGGTGAAGTAAATGTCACTGCCATTGAAACTTCCATGAATGGTAAAATCAAGCTCGACCTGCGTAAGAATTTAAAATTGACAACACCGATAGCGGAAACACCAACAGATATTATTACGATGGGGTTTGGTCAAACTTTAGATGCAGCTTTGGAAATGGCTGTGAAAAATATGATTGATTTTTTGGAACGTTTCACAAATTTGTCGGCGGAAGATGCGTATGTTTTGTGTAGTTTGGCTGTAAATTTTCGCATCACCCAAGTTGTCAATAGTCCCCAAAAAGGCGTGCATGGGATGTTACCCAAGGCTATTTTGTCACATCAAATCAGTTTATAGCTAGTCAGAAATATGTCTAATATAGTCGTTCAAATGTTGCTTATTGGCTTAGTTGCCGGTGTTGCTGGTGGGATGTTCGGCATTGGTGGGGGTGCAATTATGGTGCCTGCAATGGTCTTATTCGTGGGTCTAGATCAAAAGTTTGCTACTGGTACTTCTATTGCTGCCCAAATTTTACCCATTGGGATTTTAGGTGCGGCAGTTTATTATCGTAATGGCAATATTAATATTAAATATGCGGTGATTATTGCTCTTGGTTTGGTAGTTGGTAATTTATTTGGAGCGCTGTTTGCCAATCAACCATTTATTAGCAGTGAAGTGATGAAAAAGCTGTATGGTGTTTTTTTATTACTTCTAGGTTTGCGGTATTTGGTGGGACGTTAGGGGCGTGGGGACAGGGAAAGAACTTCACCCTACTCCCCACTCCCTACTCCCCCTTATTCTTATTGCACTTGTTGCGCGGGGAAAGCACCAGTTCGCACTGCTAAATTCACGCTTTGTCCGTTGCGACGTAACTCTAAACGCAAATCTCCACCAACTTGGGTACTTTCTACTGCTTTTTGCACACTACCGGCATCTTCCACTGCTTGGCCGTTCAGTCGTTGAATGACATCACCGGCACGTAAGCCTGCTCTAGCTGCTGGTGAATTGGGCATGACGCGTACAATTAAAACACCTTTATCTTCGTTGACTGTAACGCCGCTTCTGGGGTCTGAGTTGAGATTTTGCTTGATTTGAGGTGTTAACCCTACCATTTGAATGCCCAGATAGGGATGTTGTACTGTACCTGTAGCAATTAATTCATTGGATATCCGTTGGGCTGTGTTGATGGGAATGGCAAAACCTAATCCTTGGGCCCGTTGGATAATGGCTGTATTCATGCCAATTACTTCGCCACGAGCATTTAACAATGGCCCACCAGAGTTACCAGGGTTAATTGCTGCGTCGGTTTGAATAAATTCGACTCGCTTATCTGGTGCGCCGATTTGATTACTGGTACGTCCGGTGGCACTGATAATTCCGGTGGTAACTGTATTATCTAATCCTAAGGGGTTACCGATGGCGATCGCCCATTCTCCTGGTTGCAGTTCGTCTGAGTTACCTACTGCTACTGTGGGTAAATTATTAG
This sequence comes from Nostoc sp. CCY0012, assembly GCF_963920855.1. NCBI lineage: Bacteria > Bacillati > Cyanobacteriota > Cyanophyceae > Nostocales > Nostocaceae > Nostoc > Nostoc sp. CCY0012. The sequence continues at coordinate 13,331 of NZ_CAWUDM010000043.1, forward strand.
CTTCTATCTTGACGACGGCCACATCTGTTAATTCGTCACGCCCCATCACTTTACCTTCAAAGCTCCGCCCATCTCTGAGAATGACTCTGACGGTATTAGCTCCAGCTACTACGTGAGCGTTGGTAAGAATGCTACCATCATTACTGATAATAAAACCAGAGCCAGTACCTTGTTGTACCCGATTTTGTTGTTCTGGTAGCTGACCGAAGAAACGACGTAATATCGGGTCGTTCAATTCATCTGGTAATCGGCTGGTTACAGTCCGGGAAGCTTCAATCCGCACTACGGCTGGCCCTACTTTTTGTACTACTTGAGTGACAAAGTTCGATCCTGTGGCGGTGGGTAATGGGGCTGCATTGACTCGACTCACTGCGAGGTTAGATGCTCTTTGGGATACCTGTTGAGGGTTTCCAGCTAAATAGCCCCCTGCTAGTGTCATCCCTGATCCCAACAGTACTAGTGATAACGAGGCTGCTGCTTGTTTCCAGGGTGCTTTATTTTGAGGTTGGGAAATATTATTTAATGAATAATCTCTGTCATCTACTTGCTTGTTCATTGCTGTCTGTAAGAATATTTATGATCTATTACTAATAATGTAGATATTATTTGTGACGGTTTTGTTGCAAAGGTGTTGCTTTGTTGTGAAATATTTGGTATTTTAGCCTTTTTTTGGGCTAAGTCTTCACAATGTCGCCTTGGCTGCCGTTGTTAGGTTTTTGTTATCGAAACCTCGTCCATGCTGAAAATTGCAGTTTTTGTCATTGCGACTCCAGTAAGCAATCTCCTAATCTTGACTGCCAACTACAGTTTTTTAAGTAGACAAGGTTTTTATTAATCAACTTTATATTGTACCACGCCTAGCCCATATTAAACTCTGCATTGGTGTAATATTTCCTATCGAATAGAGAAGCAATGCAATTAGGCGACATGGGGAAAGGGGGCAGGGGGCCGGGGAGAAAAACCACCCACAAGGAGTGGGGATTGCTTTTTTGCATCGCATCCCTAGAAAATTCCCGACAAGGTGGCGTTCTCAATGTTGTAGTTAGTGACCTTTAAGCAGACAACGGACGGCTTGTTCTATGTCTTCTTGTTTAATTAAAGATTCTCCCACGATTACGGCATTGGTACCAGCTTCGGCCATTAGGGATAAATCAGCGTGTGTATACAATCCAGACTCACTGACGACAACTACACCCAAGTCTTGCAACTGCGATCGCCTCGCTGCCATGAGTCTTTGTGTAGTGCCTACATCGATGGTAAAATCTTCTAGATTCTGGTTGTTAATTCCCACTAAGCGGATGTCATTAAGCTTGAGTACTCGGTCTAGTTCTTGTAAGTTATGAACTTCTACTAAAGCATTCATCCCTAAATAGTGAATTATTCTTAAAAAGTCCTGAAGTTCCCGGTCTGTAAGAATGGCAGCGATGAGTAATACAGCATCGGCTCCGGCTGCTCGTGCTAAATAAATTTGGCAAGGGTCAATAATAAACTCTTTGCATAATAAGGGTAGCGCTACTCTTTGGCGAATTGCCCGCAGATTTTCAAAACTGCCATGAAAAAAAGCTGTTTCTGTGAAGACGGATATACAAGCTGCACCACCTCGCTGATAAGCTTTGGCGATAGCAATGGGGTCAAAATCTGTGCAGATAGTACCATGAATCGGAGATGCTTTTTGGACTTCTGCAATCAAGCTGGGTTTGTACGGATTTTGTTGCAAAGCCGTCAAGAAATCTCGCACAGTTGGTGCAGCTGTTAACTGGCGTTGCAAAGAAGCCAAAGACATCTGCTGATGTATGTGTGTGACTTCTTGCTTTTTATGCCAGACAATCTCTCTGAGAATTGGTTGCAAACGGGCGTTAACAGTAGTAAGTGGTGGATAAATAATCATTAGCTGCTATGTACCTGGAGATAGGGTGACTCAGAAAGTATGAAGTGGGAAATTTTATTCCTACTGTTTTCAGAGTCGAAGCCAGTTTGAGTTCATGTCAAAAACTTCTTTATTGTCTGTATCTTTTGATTTGGCGTTTTCTCCTAAACAATTGTTTTTGAGCAGCCGAATGTAGGTGCGGTATGGTATGTAGTCGATGGGATTGTAGCCAGAAAACCGGAGAATTAACACACATGCCCAAGAATACTTGCCGGCAATGATTGCTTTGATAATCTGTTCTATTTGCTCTGTGTTAATTTTTTTAGCGTTTTGTGGATTATAACTAGCATTGGTTTGATGCATAATTTTCCCTCTTTTTTACTAGAAGTCCCACTTTGTCAATGCAGGACTGAGGCAATTTTGTCTTGAGGTTTATTTTCTAAAATCTCATTTGGTTGTGAAAATAGAGTGGATTTAACCAGCACTCAGTTTGAATTGTCTCAGAGATATAAAGATATGTGGTTAAACTATCCCCTACACATAACCCGTGTTGCAGAAGCAGCTTCTTTTCTAAGACTACTCAATTTTCACCAACAGATATATGATCAATTTTTGGATAAAACTATCTCTTTTTTCGTTATTGCTATTTATGGCATCTGATTTATTGTCATACCTGATGTTGCGATTAATTCCAGGAACAACAAATAATACTATAGACATTTTATATTGTCGCCATAGTATTCCCGATAACTTATACCCGGCAATAGTTTATGATTATCTTCAAAATCATACTGATATTAAAATTTACTATCTACCATAAATCCATAACGCATAGCAAAACTTCTCTTGATAAAGTTGAAATTGCTTCATAGCATGGACTTCAGCCATCAGCAAAGAAATTTACCTCATGACGATAGAGTAAGTTTTATCAATCTACTAACCTGATATTCACAGCGTATATTATCTAGGGCTGAGGCTATATGTATTGCTAAACACACTGATTTTTAACGTTTTTTATGTCTTCTGGACGATGTTTTGATAACATACTAATGAATTGAATCAAAATTTATATCTTATGGCAGATGACCTAGAGGATTATTTTATATTTAGATATCTGAAGGAATAAAAGTATTAAAAATAAATTACTTAACTTTAGAAAAGTTCTAGTCTTGTCTAAATTTTGATTATAAAAATTTTTATTAATCAAACTGTAATAATTATTAGTTTTTTCAACTGATATCAAAGGCGTTTGGCGCTTATAATATATATTTTTACGATTCCTTGCAAATGGGTGTTTCTGTTGCTACTTCAAAAAAGTAGTTTCTTTTATATAATCTTTTTACAAAAATAAATTGTTGCTTTATGTAAAAAAAATAAAGTATTTGCTTTTTATTGGTAAAATAAATTTAACAATAGTAAGTAATTTAAAAATATTTCCTAATTTGATTTATTTTTACCGGAATTAGTAGAATCAAGACTTTGAGGAAGCTATGAAAATCTATTCATTAATGACTCTACGATCATCTGATAAACACGAATGCAGCGGTTATTTTTGATATAAATATCTGTTAATTATGCAGGTAAATAATCAAAGTGAAAGGCTGGATATATTTTGTTTTTGCGTGTGAGAAAGTGATGAATTAGTAGAGTTGAGTATGCAGAATGTGTATTAATGAATTAAAAGATGCTAAAAAGCATTTAACAAAGGAAGTTTATCACCTCAAGCGACAGGAGGCACAGCTAAAAAAATCTATTTCCATACTTCGTTCTCGGTGTGTATCTACTAGCAACGGAATTATTGCCGTCAGTCTTGAAGGTGATATTCTCGGCTTTAATCAGCAGTTCCTGGGTATGTGGCGGATTCCAGATTCCTGGATGGTATCTAATAGCTTTAATCAATGCCAAGCTTTTTTTGAGAGCCAACTAAAAAACCCAGAAGCCTTTCGCAAGCTGATGTGGAATATATCTGCTCAATCTGATGTGGATAGCTACGATATTTTGGAGTTGAAAGATGGGAGAATTTTTGCTCAATATTCTCAGCCGCAGTGGCTAGGCGACAAAATTATTGGTCGATTGTGCAGTGTTTGGGATATTACTGAGCCTAAGCGCGCTGAAGAAGTACTACAATTAAACAAGACTAGATGGCATACTTTGGCAGAAACGACTGATGCTAGCATTTTCGTAATTCAAGGTGGCAATCTATCCTACATTAATCCAGCCGCTGAGATATTAAGTGGCTACACAAAACAGGAACTGTTAAGTGGCATTGATCCACGCCAATTAATTAAAAATAAAAAGCACAGAAATTTACATAATCAGAACCTACAATACCAAGAACTCAAGATTCTAGCAAAAAATGGCACAGAACACTGGCTAGGTTGTGTTGTCACCATGCTTGATTATGAGGAAACACCAGTGAAAATTATTGCAGGTATTGATATCACTGACTATAAAAAGGCAGAATCAAGTCTGCATGAAGCTTTAGAGCAAGCCAAACAAGTCAGCGAAGTCAGAGCGCACTTCATGTCTATGGTTTGCCATCAATTCCGCACTCCACTGAATGTGGTTTCATTCTCTAATAGTTTACTCAAAAGGCGTATCAATGAATGGATGGAGGTAAAAGCACTACCATTAGTTGATCACATTCAATCGGCGGTGGCACAAATCACCAAGATGTTGGATGATATTTTGTTGTTCTCGAAGGCGGAAACGGCACAACTCAACTTTGAAGCTAAACCACTTGATCTAGTCCAGTTCTGTAATGAGTTAATTGTACAAATACAGAAAAGTGGTAGTCAGCAGCCGATCAATTTTATGAGTCAAGGTGGTGACTTAACTGTCTACATTGATCAAAAACTACTAGAACCGATTCTGCGAAACTTACTTGACAATGCTATTAAATATTCTCCCACTGGTAGCCCGGTTGATTTAAAACTGTATTGTGAATGTGGGAAGATAATTTTTCAAGTTACTGACAGGGGTGTGGGTATTCCTGTTGCAGATATACAGCGAGTATTTGAGCCATTTTATCGAGGTAGGAATATAGATAATCTTCCCGGCACTGGACTAGGGCTATCGATTGTCAAGACTTTGGTAGATTTACATGGTGGTCATATTGCTGTAGAAAGTGATGTTGATGTAGGTACAACAGTTACCATTATGTTGCCATTGATGAAATCCAAATTTTGAATACTCAATAGTGTTTGCTGATGATGACCTTGCCGTAAAATCCTAAGCAATAGAAAAATGATGCACGAATCGTCGAAAACAATTCTAGTGATTGAAGATGATGCTGTCACCCGCAATCTCTTCCTAAATGGTCTGGAAACTGAAGGTTTTGTTACGATAGGTGCTGAAAATGGTCTTGTTGGTATTCAAAAAGCACAAACGTATTTACCCGACTTGGTAGTTTGTGATATTGGTATGCCGGATATGGATGGTTATGGTGTCCTCGATACAATGCGCCAAGATCCTCGAACTGCTGTTATTCCCTTCATTTTTCTTACTGGTAGCGACCAGATGGCAGATGTTCGTAGAGGTATGGAGTTGGGTGCAGACGATTATTTGACTAAACCTTCTACTGTAGAGGAGTTACTTAAGGCGATCTCAATTCGATTAGAAAAGCAATCTCTATTGCGTTCCTGGTATGCTACTAACTCTGGTCAAATTTCCGAATCATTACCCAGCAACACTGTTTCCTCTATAAATCCTGAATCAATCTTTCCCTCTATTCCCCAACTCAAGGAAGTTTTCGATTATATTGAAGCTAATTATAATCGTGGAATTACTTTGTCTGATGTGGCTGAGGCTGTTGGTTATTCACCAGCTTACTTAACCAGTAGAGTAGCAAACAAAACAGGCGAAACTGTCAATGGCTGGATTGTTAAACGCCGGATGGCAGCAGCCCGCCCTTTATTGCGAGACACAAATCAGACAATTGAGCAAATTGCTACAGTTCTAGGCTACCAAAATGCCTGTCATTTCTCCCGGCAGTTTCGCCAACACCACGGGCTACCTCCCAAATCTTGGAGAAACCAAAATCAAGTTTCTCATGTTGCTCATAGGAAAAAATTGCCAGTAATTAATACTCGCCCTCAGCATGAGAAGTATGCATCTTTAGGTTTGAACTAACTGTTTTTGGGCTTTGTGAACTGCTGTACTAATAATTGGATTGCTAAGGCCAATAGACCAATGGTCACTATCCCAAATATCCCGGTTCCCAAGGCAACTATACCCACAACCAAAGTCCGCACGGCAGAGCCAATATTCACTGCCATTGGATTATCAGAATGGATAGGTTTAGTGGCAAAAGTTGTCGCAATAGATATCATTAGCGAATACATAGCAAATCCTAGTCCCCCAGAGAAGATTGCTCCTGTGATACAGCGTAAGGGAGTTGGTGGGACTTGTTCTTGAGTTTCTGGTTCTTTAGTCATTGGTCATTCAATTTTAGATTTTAGATTTTGGCTCAAATTTGGATCAAACTGCAATCAAAAATTCTCTACTCCCTAAGCTACCTGAATACCATGTGTAATTGTCCGAGTCACAAATAATTCTAAATCTTCATCAGGAATTGCTGCTCTGACTTGTTGCTTCAGTGCTTGTGCTTGTTGTTCAGACTCCATGAGGGCGAAAACTGTTGGCCCAGAACCAGACATCATGGTTCCTAAAACACCCTCACCAGTGGCAAATAGTTCTCGCAGTTGTAACACTTGGGGATATGCTGGCAAGACTACACGCTCTAAATCATTGTGCATTTTTTGGGCAATTGTTACTGGGTTTTGTTTGAGAATTGCTTGGACTATTTCTCCTGAATGAACTGCGGCTGCACGCGCTGCTAAATTTTCAGTATCTCGTAGATAAGAACTGCCAAACTGTTGCCGATAGTTTGTGTATGCCCATGCTGTAGAAACTTCGAGGCTACGATATTTGGCTAATACTATATATATAGTATCCAAACTTGGTAGGGGAGAAAGTTGCTCGCCTCTTGCTGTAGCAATGACTGTGCCGCCGCTGACACAAAATGGTACATCTGAACCGAGGATAGCACCCAATTCTTCTAGTTCTGATTTAGTTAGTCCCAGGTTCCATAGTAAATCTATGCCTACCAATACTGCGGCGGCATTTGTGGAACCTCCTGCTAACCCGGCTGCTACGGGAATATTTTTTTTAACTGTAATCTCTACGCCCCCATATTGAGCAAAAGCGTCTGGAAATTTTTTGGCCATTAATTCTGCTGCCCGGTATGCCAGATTACTTTTGTCTAGGGGTACTTGCGGATGTTTGCAGTTGATGCGAATAATATCAGTGCTAATGGAACATATATCAATTTGGTCGGCGAGGGCGATACTTTGGAGTATCATTGCTAACTCATGATAACCGTCAGGACGGTCACCAATAATTTCTAGATACAAGTTGATTTTGGCAGGAGCAATTAAGGTGTAGGAATGCATTGGGGTAATTCGTAATTCGTAATTGAAAAACTTAGATATAATCTAGGGTTCCTGGCAGCTTTTAGTCTCTTCCTCTAGGATATTGACTAAATTTACCCACTGCTGGACGCTGAGTTCTTCGCCGCGGGCTTGGGGATTTATTTCTAATTGTTCCAGGATTTGGGTCAGGCGATCGCGCTCGACGACGGATTGCAAATTATTTCGTAACATTTTGCGTTTGGCTGCAAACCCTAGCTTGAGTAAAGTATCAAACCTCTGGGGGTTAATGGCTGGTGTTTCTATTTGTCGAGGACGCAACCGCACGACGGCTGAGTCTACTTTTGGGGGTGGGTAAAATGCTGCTGCTGGTACTGTACAAATCAATTCACAATCAGCTAAATACTGTACTCGCACACTCAAGGCTCCAAAAGTTTTTGAACCTGGTTTAGCATACAATCTTTCGGCTACTTCTTTTTGCACTAGCAGTACTATTAAATCAAATGGTTCTGGGTTGGGATTGGCGATAGTCCCTAATAGTTTTTCGATGATTGGCCCAGTAATGTTATAGGGAATATTCGCTACTACTTTATTGGGTTTTTGACAGTTGGGAAATGCTGCCAAATTAGACGATAAATCTATGGTCAGAAAATCTCCTTGTAATAGTAAAAAATTTTCTTTTTTACCTATTTGTTTGGTTAACAGTTTACATAAATCAAAGTCAATTTCTACTGCTACTAATGATTGCACTAGGGGGAGTAAACGACGTGTGAGGATGCCTGTACCTGGGCCGATTTCTAAGATGCGATCTCTTTCCTCACATGCTGCTGCTTTGACGATTGCGTCCAAAGCCTTTTCACTTTTGAGCCAATGCTGGGCAAAGGACTTGCGCGGTCTTACCATTAATTTTCCTCACTATATCTAAGTTTCAGGGGTTTCTAAAAAACGCGTTTCTTACTTTTTTCTTACTTTTTAATGTAAATTTTTATTAAAAAATGCCAGTAAAATATAGGCATTTTTGATTAATAGTGGTATAGAGATGATAAATTAAAGGAGATAAAACCATTGTCGCTGAAGAAGGCGATCGCAGAGCAAGTGAAACACCATCGTCTGCCGTGGAGCATACATCATAGATGATATTGTGGGCCGTTGTACTCTTAAGAATGTCTAGCATTTTTGGGAAATTATTGTTTCTGCTGTTGTATAGATATTTGTGGGAAAATTTTCAGAGAAACATCTAAATTAACATGTTAGACACACCTTCAGATACCATTTGGATTGTTACCGATGACACACCTCAAATTTCTATTCCAGATGGAGTGAAAGGCGGGACTACAAATACAAGAGATTGGAAACCAGAACCAACCAGGGATAACAGCAAAGGTATAGGTGATGCTGTTCCCGTTAGCGCCGAAAAATTAGAGAAAAACATGACTAGCTTTTTGCAAGTTGTCGGACGCTTATTTAGTCGTGCAGAACAAGAAGCTAAAGTCAACTCCGGGATGCAGCTAGATGAAATCGAGTTATCAGTAGAAATTAGCGGAGAAGGAGAAGTTAAATTAATTGGTAGCGGTGTCAAAACTGGCGGGAAAGGTGCTATTAAACTGAAATTTAAACGACAAGAGTCAAAATGAAACGAAAGGCGATCGCGTTTCATCTGCTTTGGGCGATCGCCTCCACCATGAAACGATATAATCTGACACGTAGGTTGGGTTAAGCAAAGCGCCACCCAACAGCCTCACGTAAAACCCTCAAAATCAACCAGATATACAAACCTGCTTAAATATACTTAAGTAATAAGCTACAATCTCAACAGCAATAGCTAAAGCGAGATGGCGAAAAATTGGGCGATCGCAATCGGCATTAACCAGTATGATTATTTGCAACCGCTAAATTATGCCAAGCGGGATGCACTGCTAATGCAGGAGTTTCTTCGCCATGAGGTGGGATGCGAGAACATATATTTCTTCTCCGATGATTCCCCTGATATTGCTGGAAAATCAACTCGTCCCAACCGTGCTAACTTACTGCGAGTCTTGCGACAGTTATTTGAAATTTCCTTCATGGGTGCGGGTGACAATTTTTGGTTTTTCTTCAGTGGTCATGGTATCAGACACGCTGGGCGTGATTATCTCATGCCTTGTGATGGTGACCCAGAAGATATCGAAAATACAGGAATTGCCATCAATTATGTTACAGAACGTCTGCGTCGCTGTGGTGCGGATAATGTAGTTTTGATTCTGGATGCTTGTCGTAGTGAAGGGCAAAAAAGTGGTGAAGGGATAGGAAGACAAGCGGCAGAAGAAGCACGTCAACAAGGAGTCATCAGCATATTTTCCTGTAGACCCGGGGAATATTCTTATGAGATTGCAGCTTTACAACAAGGTGCTTTTACTACGGCTTTATTAGAAGGGTTGGGAATTAAAGGTAAATGCGCCACAGTTGAAAGGTTGAACCAGTATCTCAATTTTCGTGTGCCGGAAATTGTGAGTCAACATCAAAAGGGCAGACAAACACCTTATATTATTGCGGAGCCTGTAAATAAATCCCATTTGATACTTGTACCCCAATATGCCACCTCAGCAGATATCGCTACACTGAAAAATGATGCTTATCGTGCTCAGGTGAACAAGAATTTCGATTTAGCAAAACAACTTTGGATTCGGGTACTAGCTGCTGCATCAGGTCAAGAGATGGATGCTATAGAAGCTTTAGAAGAAATTGCTCAGTTGCGAAATAGTTCTGCACATTCTACTGTACCTCAACAACCCCAGCCACCAAGTTCATCTAAGTCAGCCACAAAAGCACCTGAACCTACACCGTCTGTAAAGCCACAGTTACCACGTCCTAGTAATTTACCAAATTGGTCACGGCGAAAAGTGATTCAAGCTGTTGGATTTGGGGGTACTGGGCTGGGTTTGGCAATTTTAGTACCGCGCATCTTGTCTCAAGATAATTCAGGCTTAAAAACTTTTTCATTTGAAACGGTGACGGTAGATGCACAAGGCAACACCACCGACACCGATAGGAACAACCATGAAGCCAGATATTTTGAAGAAGACTTAGGTAATGGTGTCAGCTTGGAAATGGTGCAGATACCAGGGGGAACTTTTACAATGGGTTCACCGGAAGGGGAGGCGAAACGACAGGATAATGAAAGTCCAGAGCGTCAGGTAACAGTTCCTGGGTTCTTCATGGGGAAATATGCAGTCACCCAAGCACAGTATCAAGCAATAATGGGGAAAAATCCTGCTACTTTCAAAGGTGATAGACGACCTGTGGAAACAGTGAGTTGGGATGAAGCAGTAGAGTTTTGTGAAAAATTAAATCAGAAGACAGGAAAAACCTATAGGCTACCCAGTGAGGCGGAATGGGAATATGCTTGTCGTGCAGGGACAACTACGCCGTTTTATTTTGGGGAAACCATAACCACAGATTTAGTGAATTACAACGGTAAATATCCCTACGCCTCAGCGCCAAACAGTGAATATCGTAAGCAGACAACAGATGTAGGAAAATTTCCGCCAAATTCTTTTGGTTTATACGATATGCATGGTAATATATGGGAATGGTGTCAAGATGTATATCACAATAATTACGAAGGTGCGCCAACAGACGGCAGTGCGTGGATAGGAGGTAGCAGTAATAAGACAAGGCTGCTGCGTGGCGGTTCTTGGGACAGTGGTGCTTGGAATTGCCGTTCTGCTGTTCGCTATGGGTACGAGCACGCGCCTGAGAACGGTAATGTTGGTTTTCGTGTTGTCGCAGTTGTTGCGTGAGCGCTCCCCAAAGTCAGAGTCGGTAAATGGGAATTTATCGGGAGTACACCACTGAGTCCAGACCTGTCCCAGTGAGGAAGGCGACGACCTCCAAACATCAAACCGAGTCGGATAGCTTGGTAGGTTGCAAAACCGAAGACTTGTCCGGCTCAACAATCTTGTTCCCAATCTTCAATCTGTAACCCATTCACCCGACTAAACTCACCCGTATTATGCGTCACTAAAATTAAATTATGCGCCTGGGCTATTGATGCAATTTGTAAATCATAAGGGCCGATAGGTATACCCAAAGTTGCTAACTCAGCACGAATATTGCCAAAAAATTTAGCAGCTGCATCATCAAAAGGCAGAGAAACAAAATTATTCAAGAAAGCTGACTGTAAAGCCCAAGTACGTTGAGGATTTTTACTTTTTCTCGCACCATAAAATAGTTCAGCTTTCACAACTGAACAAACAGCAATATCCCTTGGTGATAAAGACTCTAAGCGTCGTCTGACACCAGATATAGGACGATTTAGATAAACAATGCAAGCATTCGTATCTAATAAATAAATCACTCTAACGGCTCCCGTACTTCATATTCACCTTGGGGATATCTCACCAAAGGATCATCTTGTAAACAGCCAGCCGTCTGCTCAAAAAAACCAGGAGGCCAACCCAATTCATCAGGTGTTTTTACCTGTACTGGCGCTTCAGTGTAACCTTTAGTTGCAAACATTTTGAGAGCATCAACAATTACTTCCTCCGCCGAAGCATACTTACCACTTGCAATCTGCATTTGGATGAATTGTTCAAGCTCTGGAGTCAAGGATACATTCATGGCTTCTGATTTCAGCGTGTGTAAGATAATTAAGAATTAATGGCCTGTAGGTTGGGTTAAGCGCAGTGAACCCAACATCTTAAATTTTAAATAAGATTACACAATTATCAAACCGACAACAACTATATATTTTGCTGTCTTACCCAAGTACGAAAAGCTTTCATCGCCGCATTTCTCCCCTCACTTTTACTGCGGTTTAAATATTCGGGAATCACTTGAGCAATAGGTAAATCAGGAAAAATGCGACTACTAGATTCTATATATTTATCATCAACTAAAACATTAACTTCTAACTTAGTTCCTTTCCATCGCCACAATTCAGGAACTCCCAATACTGCATAATTATTAAATCGGGTGCGGGAAGTAATATCAATTTCAATCGCTAAATCAGGCGGTGGGTCAACATTTAAATCAATTCTATTCTTACCTCTGACAACCGCTTCATTTTGAATATAAAAACAATCATCAGGTTCCACCCCAGCATCCATATTTTCTTTATCAAAAGTAGTAGAACCCAAACTCCAAAATTCAATATCTAATTCTTCCAATAAAGCTTTGACTAAATCTCCAATAACAACCTTAGCTACCTCATGCTCTGGTAATGGAGCCATGATTTCCAGCACCCCTTGACTGTAAGATACTCTAGAACTACGATTTTCACCCAACTCTGCCAAAATATGTTGGTATATTGACCAAGATATATCTTTAATCAATAACTGATGACCGACAGGTACAATTAGTTGGTTGAGTTCCAGTAACATAAATGTCTGGCTCCTATTGCCTAATTACGCTTAATTATAATTGATAATTATTTAGGACTTACACACTCGCCACAAAAATAAAAGCTTTGAGATTGCTTCCCTACAGTCGCAATGACGAAAATACATGGTTGATTACGTAAGTCCTGTTATTGATGAATGGGAATTTCAATTATAAATTCTGCCCCTTGACCAAGGATTGAATTACAAGATAAATCACCTTTATGTTTATCTACTACAATTTGATAACTAATAGATAAACCCAAACCTGTACCCTTACCCACATCTTTGGTTGTAAAGAATGGGTCAAATAATTTAGCAAGGATCTTTTTCGGGATTCCCCCACCATTATCGACAATGCGGATGGCTATGCGGTGATGATTTACAACTTCAGTGCAAATGCGAATTTGTCCTTGTTCTCCTACAAACGACTCCTCCAAAGCATCAATAGCATTACTCAACAAATTCATAAATACCTGATTTAGTTGACCAGGATAGCATTCAACTAATGGCAGTTGAGCATATTCCTTAATTACCAAAATTTCTGCATGATTAGATTTAGCTTTCAGGCGGTTTTGGAGAATCATTAAAGTACTATCAATACCTTCATGGATATCAACTTGTTTAAATTCAGATTCATCTAACCGAGAAAAATTCCGCAGCGATAACACAATCTCACGAATCCGCTGAGTCCCTACACGCATAGATTGGAGTAATTTAATTAGGTCATCCTTGAGAAAATCAAGGTCGATATTTGCTATTTCTGTTTGAATTTCTTCTGGAGGATAAGGGAAGTGTAATTGATAAAGTTCCACCAACCGCAACAAGTCTCGGGCGTATTCACTAGCGGGAATAATGTTGCCATGAATGAAGTTAACCGGATTATTAATTTCATGAGCCACACCAGCAACCATATTACCTAGTGAAGACATTTTTTCACTATGTATCAGGTGAGCTTGGGTACGTTGTAGTTCATGTAGGGTTTGTTCTAAATCCTGGGTTTGTTGTTGTAATTTGATTTCGGCTTGTTTTCTTGTCGTAATATCACGGGTAATGGTTGCTAAACACAAAGGTTCACCAGTATCAGGACTCTTAACCATAAACAAATTAAAATCAATCGGAATGGCTTCTTGTGACTGAAAGTTACGGAAACGATATTCACCCTGCCACACACCACGCATCATGACAGTAGGTATAATGTGTTGCTGCAAATATTCTTGGTCTTCCGTAGCGAAAAAATCCATAATACTGGCATCTTTCCCAGTATCTAACTTGTCAAGACCCGTTAGCTGGAGTCCCGCTTGATTGAGGAACAATGGTTGTCCTTCGAGAGTGGCAAAACCAATAAAATCACTGCTATTTTCAATCAGTGCGGCAAACATTTGTCGGTCTTTTTCGGCTTGCTTGCGTTCTGTAATGTCCGTGACTGTGACTATCAGCTGATAAATGCATGAGGTACTGTCAACAAGAGGCGTGACATTCAATAACCACCAATTTTCTTGGTCATCGACACAGAAAGACTCTTCAAAAAAGATACTTTTGCCAGACTGAACACATTGCCTATAATGATGACGATAAATATCCGCCATTTCGGTAGGTAGTGCCTCTGCTATGACTTTTCCCACAAAGGCTTCTAGAGGTATGGGGCTAAGTCTCAAAATAGCTGGATTAAATTTAACGAAACGAAACTCTTCCCCATTGTTTAGAACATCTAAGACATAAATGCCGTAGTCTACAGCTTCCCAAATACTTTGTAAAAACTGCGCCTGCTCTTGGAGTTGTTGCTCTGCTTGTTTGAGTTCACGTAGCGCTGCTTGTTGTTCACTAATATTAACAGTACAGCCGTACCAAAATATTTCCCCAGTTGACAGGCGTTCGGGACGAGCTATTCCCTTTACCCATTTTTCCTGACCAAAGATATCAGTCAGTCGCCATTCATATTCAAAATTTGTCAATTTTTGAGCAGATTCAGCAATTCCTGTTTGCATCCCTGGTAAATCTTCTGGGTGAATACAGGACAATGCCGAAGCAGTATCTGCTTGAATTTGTTCTGGCTCTAGTCCGTAAATTTCTCGACAACCAGAAGAAACAAAGGGGAAGGACATCGTACCATCTAAGTCCATACGAAATTCGGAAAGCATTCCTGGTACATTGTCTGCTAGTCGCTGCCAGCGTGCTTCAGTTTGACGCAAGGCTGCGGTACGTTCCTCGACTATCACCTCTAGTTGCTCATTTAGTTGTTGCAGTTTGGTTTCTACTTGTTTGCGAGCAGTAGTATCTAATAGCACTCCACAGAAAATTACCTCTCCTTGCTCATTACGTATAGGAGTAGAGTCACCTTGCCACCAAATAATTTCGCCATTAGGCTTTATCAATCGTCCCTCATAATGCCAAGGGGCAGAATTTTCTAATACTTCTACTACTGAGGCAATACATCTGTCAAAATCATCTGGATGTACACGAGCAAAAAAACAATTTAAATCCTGCATCATTTCAGATGCCGTGATACCTGCCAGTTCCCAAATAAAGTCACTGATATAATCTACCGTCCACACCCCATCACGGTTAGTAAATTGAAAAATTGCCCCAGGTACGTTAGTGGCGATATCTCTAAAACGCTTCTCACTATTTGCTAAGGCTATTTCTGCTTGTTTACGCGCCGTAATTACCTCCGTGAACATGATAATTCCACCCACTGCGCCAGAGTCCGTGTACCAAGGGCGGATTTCCCACTTCACCCAATCTATTTTGCCGTTGGCACGTACAAAAGCATCTTCATCACATTTTTCCAGATTCCCCGCCAAACAGCGTTGATGAATGTCTCGCCAAGCCTGGGAAATCTCTGGGAACACCTCATAATGAGAGCAACCGATAATATCTTGATTTCCCAAACCGTAATCTTCCCGCCAACGACGACTGACTAGCAGGTAACGCATTTGCTCATCGAAGATGGCGATCGCAGCTGGGGTATATTCTATAAATACACCAATCTGTTCTGGGCTATATGGTAAATTATTCCGCCCTACTTGCTGACGCAGCTCTCTCAACTCTTGTTGAAGGGATTCATAAGTATTTTTATCTACAGTAATGAGATTACCAGTCATAGTCTCGTTTATTCCCAGCTTAGGGACTGAAGTTAACTTCAGTATCTATCTTGCCCAATCTCCAATTTAAAATCTAAAATTAACTCAATAATTCGCCTAATTGATGTTGAACCAGCAAACCTCTAAGGGTGGCATTTTCCGCCTTGATAGCCACGTTTTCCGCCTCTAATTCCTTAATTCTCTCTTTCAAGGCTTCCTTACTCGTACCTTGTCTGTAAATTACCACTTCTTTGTAAATTTCTAAGTTAGTATCTTCATTCATCCATCTTTGATAAGTTCGAGTATGCTCTTGCACGGTATGTCCCATATAATCAGCCATCGTCTTAATAGGGACTCGCAAGCGATGACCACGAATGGCATAAGCATGACGTAAATCATAAGGTCTAAAACCTAGCTGAGAAGTTCTAAATTTAATTTGAATCTTGGCAGTTTTATTACTAAGTGTACCTTCACTCTCAGGTAAGCAAATATTTTTTAAATTAAATAACTCCACCCAATGGGGATGTAATGGCGGAATCCCACAACTACGTTCACCAGTTTTAGTACCCTCTGTTAATTGGGGATTTAAATTTACTAAATGAAAGGTATTAGCTGGGTCTAAAAATGCTGCTATATCTACAGCAAATAATTCATGCGGTCTTAACCCATAAGTCGCTAACATACCATAAATCCATTGCCATTGTTCAGGTAGCGTTACATTCTCCTTACTAGCATATGCTGATAAAGGCATTCCGATTTTCTCAAATCCTTGTAAAACTTCCTCATCTAAAGGGATTTTCCGAATAGTTGGATGAGGATTGGGAGTCATATAAGCATAAATGGCCTTAAAGTCATCAATACCACAAAATTCGCCAAACTTTTTCAGTTGCCACACCAAAAAAAATCTCGATGATGTATTGGGTTGCGTCTTTTCTAAAGCTGTTACCAACGCTTGTTCAGACATCGGCACATCTTGGGGGAGTTTTTTGAGATGCCTCATGTAATGAGTTTCCCAAGTACGGATTCCTTGGCGATTTCTTTGATGATTTTTCCAAAATTCTTGTTCATATTCTTGAATCAATTGATCAATAAGTTTTCTCTCTTGATTTTTTATTTCTATTTTTTGGGACTGTTTCCCTAATAACTCTGGTGTCCATTGGAATTGTTTAGTTATTAATTGTAAATCTAATTCTCGTGCTTTTAAAACTGCCATTTTTACCCCAGTATCATTAGCTGCAAAAGCACAAGAAATGGTATACTGCTTATTAGGACTACCATGTCTGCCCACATCACCAGGTCTACAGGGAAATGTACCTTGTAAGCCGATAGTTTTCGGGCTAGTTAGTTTCAATTTAATCTTGATTCTATCTAAACTTAAAGCCAAGTTAGCCTGCTGAATAGCATGTTTAATGCGGAGATATTCACGCTCAATCTTGGCATACTCATCTGATGCCGGAAATTTAGGTTTCCATAGCTTCCATTTAGCTGGTTCCCACTGCTCAATGGGGATACCATCCCATTCAGATATTCGGACATTATAAGTGCTGGATTCGTTGCTAGGCATAAGTGTTTCTCTGGGAGTGAGAAGATAGCTAATAATAATCAAGCAGCAAAGTTTTGGGAAATTTATGCGGAATTGATACTAGCAGTATTGAAGTTAATTAACAACCACAGGCGAACTATAAATTATGAAAAGCAAAAGACTTCTGTTACCGTTAATTGTAGTAGCGATCGCAGCTAGCATCAGTAGCTGTAGTTCCAGTCCTACTTCCACCAGTATTGATAGTGAAACACCAGCGCCTACCACCACACCCAGCACAGTTCCTAAAACCCCCGCAGCCACCTCGACAGATCCCACAGGCAAAACCACTAATGTCACCCTATATACAAGTGATCCCCAATGTCAAGAACTGATTCCCCAACAAGTGTCAGTCGCCGCAGAACAACCTGTAACAAGTGCAGTGGGTAAAATTATCGCCGAACGAGATACGGCGGACTTTAACTTGTCCGGTTATCGTGTCAACGTAGAAAATGGTGTAGCTACAGTTGATTTGCGTTTATCCCCACAGTCAAAGCGCAAATTAGTTTCTCTTTCTAGTTGTGAACAGTTTGCTTTATTTGGTAGTCTCCGCAAAACTTTAACTAGTAATGCTGAATGGAAAATCCAAGAAGTTCGCTTCACAGAACAAGGAAAAGAAGTAATTCTTTAAAATGCAGAGTTTAACTAGGGGAATTTTTTTCCTGAGTGTTAGATAACAGCCATTGCTCCACTAATTCCGCCACAATATCACTCATCTGTCGCTCTTGGGCAGCGGCTACGGTTTTTAGTTGTCGATGCAATTGTTTAGGGAGATAAATAGTGGTACGGGTATATGCTGGGTCAGTACTTTTACTGTAAGAAGTGGGTTTGTCTTCCGTAGGCTGTGGCTGATCTCTAATTTGACGACTACGAGCAGCATCTATTAAGTCATCAAAACGGCTAGTTTTTTTCTTGTTATTCAAAGTAACACCAACTCTCCATCTTCAATTACGAATTAATTATCTCTTTTCCCACCTCGGCGTAACACCGCCAAGCAATTTGGGCGTAAGAGTCTTTGACAGCATTAACTGGTACTCCTTCTAAAGCAGCGCGCTGGAAGACAGCCAGGCGGCGGATTCCTGATTTGAATACAGGTAACCCGGCATTTAACAAAGCCGTTCTCGCCTCCTCTCCCGCCTTATTGGGATTTGGGGGGATAATAGTCAGCAAAATTCGATAATTCGTCTTCAATGGTTTGAGTAATTCCACCATTTGTAGAGTTGCAGCTAAAGCGATCGCATCTGGGGTAGTGGGTATGACTAATAAATCACAACCCTTAGCAATAGTTTTTAACTCATCTGCTTCTGGTCTAGCTGGTGTGTCAATTACTATATGCTCATAAAGTTTTGCTAAACTGACCCCCTGCTTCTCATCAGCAACCTTGAATGGCAAACAACCCCGGTTTGACCAATCCAAAGCACTGCGGTTTAAATCGCCATCAACTAACAGTGTGTCAGCTTGATTTTGCAGATATGTAGCTAAGTGTAGGGCTGTTGTAGATTTTCCTACACCGCCCTTGAATGCCGCTACGGTGATAATCATTTTCTAGTGGCAAATGAATAATGTCAAGATTCTACTGTATATTCAAACATCTGAACATTTAATTATTTGGATGCTTGAACATCTAGATGCTTAATATACTAATATTTTATTTACTAAATATATATAAGCTAATAGTACATATACGAAATTTATCAAGTAAATTGAGTAATTGTTGTAAATTTAATACACGTATTTAAATGAGTAAAATATTCACAAGAAAAATACTTGGCGAATGGAAAGTGTAGATTCTGTTGGGTAAGGTACTTCCAGAAATTTATTCATGTGATATTTTCCCACCTGCTCCCTGCCCTAGCTGTAGGTGATGTAGAAACCTGACAATAAATGGACAGGTGACCCAAAAAGTTTTAGAATTCAATTAATTGTGTAAAATTACTTATTGCCCAATCAACTTAACCATAGTAAAGATTTTCTAGCGATTGAGCCGAATTGCGGAAGCACTCTATTAATATAGGAAAGTCTTTAGTAAGGAACAGCCAACAAATGGAAGTTAAGCTGATTTTAGCCGGGTTAACAGTTATATTTACTGTTTTGTGCCTATTCTTCGGCACCAAAAATGGATTTTATGATTCAGATAACTATCACGGTAATGGCTCTGCTCATTAAGCCAATTTCCTGGGACAGAATTCACCGTTTAAAACTGCAAAAGATAAATCAGGCAAGAGACAAACTTCATTTAGCCCCATTCTTGTCAACCAAATTGATCGCGTCCTCCCAAATCAATCATCTGCATTCTTAGGGTGTAGGGGCGCACAACAAAACTTACCCCTAGATCACAAAACCAAGAATTACGCTGTTCTTGGTATTTGGGGTATGTCAATGATGATGAGGTCGGAGGAGAGGAGCGCATGAGGGATAATCTGTCGGCATCCTCTGGCATTGATGCTGGGGAGGTAGCTAATGAATTAGATTGTTTGCCCTATAGTGTCCAGCATCACGATGAGGGCGTATGTTTATTAGTGCGGATGGGGCCACACCGCATACTGCTAGATTGTGGCTTGGAGGATACTTCATTATTACTACACTCGTTGGCCAAGTCAGCCCGTCGAGGCAGATCGCCCATGCCCGCAGATGTGGTGTTGATTAGTCATGCTCACCCAGATCATGCCAAAGGATTGCTAGACCTACATCAAGCTTTTCCTCTGTTACCGATTTATGCCAGCGAAGTAACCAGTAAGTTGTTGCCACTTAATTGGCTAGACCAAGACCCGAAAAATATTCCCCAACTGTGCCATGCGTTGCCGTTGCGATCGCCTGTGGAAATTCAAGAAGGTCTGGTAGTAGAATTATTTCCCGCTGGACACTTACCAGGGGCGGTAGCATTTTTACTGACATACACCACAGCAGAACGCTCATATAAACTACTATATACAGGTGACTTTTTCTTATCCAACTCACGTTTAGTAGAAGGATTGCGTTTAGAAGAATTACGGGGATTAGAGTTAAATGTACTGATAATTGAAGGCACATATGGCACAGCCAGACATCCCCACCGCCGTAACCAAGAAAATCAACTAGCCGAGCGGATTAATCGAGCGATCGCCGACCGTTGTTCAGTGCTATTGCCCACACCCGCTTTAGGCTTGGGTCAAGAACTGCTGATGTTGTTACGCTCTCATCACCACTTCACAGGCAGAGATTTAGATATTTGGGTTGACGGTGCTGTGGCCACAGGGTGTGATGCTTACTTGGAACTCTTGCCCCACCTCCCACCATCAGTGCAGAACTTCGCCCGTCATCAACCCTTATTTTGGGATGAACGAGTGCGTCCACGGGTACGACGTTTGCCACCTCAACAGCGGGGTACTGTGGGTAAGTCTCCCTGTATTGTACTGACTGACTCCACAGCTAATTTAAATCAATACTGTCAACCGGATACAGGGCCTTGGGTAATTCTGTTACCAGAAAAAATTGATATAAAAATTAATCAAGAATATGCTGCACCCACTAGTGACGAAAGCTATCTCCTCGCCCAACATAGCGATGGCCCTGGTACTACCCAGCTAATTCATAATTTGCGTCCCCAACACGTCGTTTTTGTCCACGGTTCCCCGGCTTACTTGGCTGATTTGACTAGCTTAGAGGAACTACAAAACCGTTATCACGTGCATTCTCCATCGGCTAACACCTTAGTACAACTACCCATTGGCGATACCTTTTTACAGCCCGCTCCCCCAGAAACCAACTATGAAGGCGAACTCACAGAATTAGGCACAGTCATTACCATCTCCTTACCCGATGCCATTACAACTGACCCACGCTGGCGACAGTTTGCCGATACTGGTTTAATTGAAGCGCGTTGGCAGGGTGAAGAAATAGTTTTGCGGGGGTTATCTCCACGAGAACTACTCAACCAAAATGGCGATCGCTTTACCTGGACTGATGTAGATTGTTGTGGGACTTGTCGGCATCAAAGAGGACAACGCTGTTGGAATCCTACTTCTCCGTTATATAACTTCAAAGTCACTCTTGAGGGTTACTGTCCGGCTTTTGAACGTTTGTCTAATGTTGAACCAGAAAAATAGTGAGTCCTGAGCAAGATGTAATACTCAGGACTCAGGACTTAACATTTAGTTATTCAGGATTGGATTCAGGATAATGGTTACGAATCCGCTCCGCTTCTGGACAATCTTCTGTCAACAGAGGTTCTACATTACCGCGTGGCACTGAGGCTAATTTTTGGGTCACAGAGCCAATGCTTTCGAGACGAACCATCTCCTCCCAAGCACAAACTTCGTCTTCCTCTTCTGTTTCATAGCGTAGAGTGACTAAATCCCCCTCTATATCGAGGATGCGGGCTTTTTCGATCCAGCGTTGCTGGTCCCGCAAAAATACACATACCTCCCGCCCGTCGCAACACAGTTGATAAATCTTGCGGTGTAGCATGTACTGCTTCTGCCTTTTTAAACAACGTAGTTAAACCTGTGAAATTTGGGTTTTACCCCATTTAGATAACACCATGAGAGGTCGGTTCCGTGGTTCAGAATCAGTGCGTCTGATGAATCCTAGGTATAGACAGACTCGGTTGTCTTCGTAAGAATCTAGATAAATCATCGACTTGAACTTACTGCACCGGTTGAACTCAATCCCCTTTAGGTCATTCAACGAATGTCTACTTCGTAGAAGTCACACAATTGGGTAACTCTCCTAACCAGGTTAATATTTTCTGGTGAGTACTTCCTACAAGTATGTAATAAAAAATACTCTGAATCAAGCTTTAATTGCGGTTGTTTGATTTGCCTACTTGTAATCATTGGCATTGCTGGGAAGTCTGGGAACTCAGCTTTACATTTATCCCTAATGTATTTGATCTTAACTCATTCTCCTGCCGACCTTAATGGTTTTCAACAACATTCAGCAAAGAGTTTTGAGTTGAAGGCGGTTATCTGATGCCACGCGATGGCAAATTTACCGAATTGTGTCCTGTGCGAGAAATTTTATGGGCAGTGGCGATGACGCTTCTCGTTTAATTTTACCTGCACTCACTGCATCGTATAGTGCTGTTAGGGCTGCCAAGTCTTCCGATTGATAGCACTTAGTCGCCAACACCTGATGAAGTAGACCCTCAGATTCAACACTAAGATATCCAGTTTGGAAAGCAGATTCAACGAGTGTGCGAATCATCTTGATTAGGGTATGGTGAGAGTTTTCTTATATCTAGTGTGAAACATTTTTGTTCCCGCCTAATTGATATAAAACAGTAACTACTGGTGATTTTAATTACTTAAGTTTGTGATTCAGATCACAACAGATATGGTTTAGAGGGTTTATGTGACCGTATACTGGAAGCATATAATACAAAGAAAGACAAAAAATAATTTAGTTGCTAAAAAACTAATATTACTGGAAAAATTGCCGAAAATCTTCATCTTCTTGACTTAATTCCACCCAGTCAAGATTTAAAGACCGAAATTTTTGCACCAAGCGATCGCAAGCCGGGCGTTCAGTTGCATAATGTCCAGCATCAATCAAAATTAAACCGCGATCGCGGCTTTCCTGAAACTGATGAAACTTACAATCAGAAGTAAGATAAGCTTGAGCGCCCGTTTTGACTACCGCCGAAATATAACTAGCACCAGAACCACCCAACACAGCCACACGAGAAATCTTTTGTTGTAAGTCAGCAGTTGGGGAAAAAATTAAATTCGGGGGAGCAAGTCGGGCTTGAATCGTCGTTAGTAACTCCTGTAAAGTCAGAAATGGTTCTAGTAAACCCACACGACCGTAACCCAAACCTCCTTGAGTAAGAACTATGGGCGCGACTTCCTGCAACTTTAAAATTTGTGCCAAAACATCAGCAGTCCCATCATCTACTTGGTCAAAATTTGTGTGGGCAGTGTAAACGCCGATATTGTGAGTAAAAGCTAACTTTGCCATATCCGCGATGGCCTCACCACCACATAAAGACTTAAGTGGACTAAAAATCAGAGGATGATGAGCAAAAATCAGATTAGCATTAACTGCGATCGCCTCCTGCATCACGGCCAAAGTCGGTGTCAAACAAACCAACACCCGCGCTGGTTCCTGCAAAACCCCCGGCTCAATTTGCCAGCCACAATTATCCCAACTTTCACACCAAGCAGGATTAGCCCATGCTTCAAACCAACTAATTAAATCAGCAATTTTCATATTTTAATTTTTAATGTCTTAGTCCCTAATCCCTAACTAGAAATGTGTACCACCAACTCTCTGGTATGACTACGCTGACGGTGTTCCCACACATAAATCCCTTGCCAAGTTCCCAAAACCAGATGACCACGATTAATGGGGATATGTTCAGAACTATGAGTCAGTGCTGTCCGGATATGTGCCGGCATATCGTCTGCACCTTCAGCATCGTGGATGTATTTACCTGATTCTGGGACAAGATTGGCCATAAAATTAGCTAAATCAACCAAAACATCCGGGTCGGCATTTTCTTGGATCACTAAACTAGCTGAAGTGTGGCGCAAAAATAAAGTGCAAAGACCAGTTTCCACCCCAGACTCTGCAACTATGGCTGCAATTTTTGCAGTGATATTTTGAAAAGATTTGCCAGTAGTAGAAATTCTCAGTAGCTTTTGGTAGTGAGGCATCTTTAACAGTATCTGGGCTAAAAGAAGTGTGCAAACAGTAATACTGCTTATTAGTATTATAGGTTTATTGCTGCCAGACAATTACCAAATATAAACTGCGCCCAAAAAAAGACAGAACAACGTTTTAACTAGAGCGCCGTAAGTCCCCCATTGAAATTAACTACAACTGAAGGTGATTTTGGCTGTTAAAATCTGAACGGTTTCAGTGTACGAGCTTCTGAAGTTGGGGACATAGCTTATAACTGCTGAAATTGTTGCTATATATACATTTTCGCAGTTTTTGCCCCCATTTTTTTCTCTCTTTGAGAGAAATGCGGGTAGAGTTGACATCATCTAACATTGTGGCAATTTGGCAACCAAAACTTATCTATTGCAGTTTTAATTGAGATATCAGCTGGGTCACTGAGACAATCACCTTCGTTGTCTGAGGTACGTATTACCTCTAGTCTCAGAAATCCCACTCAATTGCCAGTTGTTGACTGAGTGCTGTAGAACGCCCCTACATAGTTCAGATATGTAGCTACAGCGCAAGGTCATCGCTTCACTGCAACTGGCTATAAATCCCACCACAAACACATAGCAATTCCACACTAGCCCAGGCGAAAAGTAAAGATGTAACGCCTTATTTCTGAGAAATATCATAGGGTTTGCTGAAACAACAATCCTCATATGAAGCATGGCTGAGTGAGGGGATTATCAAGAATTAGATAATTTCTCCAGTTTCATTTTTTTGATTAATTCCATATAGACATTAACTTCATTAACTTCTACATCATGTTCAATTCGGGTGACTCTCCAGTTTTCTTTATTTATATAAATTTCTTCGCCTATTCTGGGAATAAATTGTAGATCATATAACTTTTTTAAATAATCTTTTTGCTTTTCTTCCCATAATATTACTTTGCCTACTTCTCTGCTCATTGTTTCTCCTATTTTGTTACTAATTGAAAGTAAGTATTTTGATGATATGCATACGGCAAGTTTATCTTACTCATTCAATGTCATAACGTAGTTAAAACCACATTCTTTCAATTGATTTCTTAGGAAAAATTTAAAATTATGGATTTATACAAGCTATGAAGAAACTAATAGGACTTACGCACTCGCTACGAAAATCAAGGCTTTGAGATTGCTTCCCTACGGTCGCAATAACAAAAATACGTGGTTGGTTACGTAAGTCCTGGCTAAGTTTTATAGTAATGTTAAAAACTTTCTAATTACACCTGTCGCCACTTCCAGAAAAAGCTAGAAATCCAATTTGTGATCATGTGGGCAACAATAGGTACTAGTAAGTTACCACTGATCAAAGCACTAAATCCCAGGATTAAACCAATGATCGTTGCCCAAATCACATAAGGCCATTGTTGAGGGCCGCTGAGATGCAATACACCAAATGCCAAACTAGATACTATGACAGCGACAGAATCTAAGCCCAAGGCTGGTAGCATCACACCCCTAAACAACAGTTCTTCACTTAATGCTGGTAGCAAACCTAACCAAATCAAGTCTGGTAAAACTAAAGGCTTGAGTACTATTTCTAGATAATAGTCGGCACTTTTACGATAAGGAGGACATAGGCGATAAGCTAAACCACTCAAGGCTGTAATGATTAACCCTAAGCCCACGCCCCAGAGTACATCTTTTATTGACCAGTACCACCTAAATAAGTAAAAGTTGCCATAGTTTAACCATACTCTGGCGACTATCCACAACAGGATAGCAGTTACTCCCATAGCTACTAATACTTGGGTGCGTGTCAGATAGGGAATTTCGGGTTCTGGATTTTGTTGTTCAACCACGGTTATCTAGGGAGTGGGGAGTGGGGAATTAGGAATTGGTTGTAAGGGGGTTATTTGGGGACGGAGGGACGAGGGATTTATACCTGCTTTGTGGGCTGCTAGTGTGCCTATTGCTTCCAAGTATGAGTTTACTTGTATGGATTTGATGCCTAAAGGTTTGGGGGGGACTTGGATGAGGGTTTGATTTTCCTCTACGGTAATGATTTGGCATCGTCCTTGACTTAAGCTGAGTAAGGCACTACTACCACAAGCATTTGCAGGTGCGATCGCAGCATCTACTTGATCTGCCCAAATATCATCTGGTAAAGCTGTAATATACTCTCTTTCTATAATAAATTGGGGAGCGCGGCTTAAACCCACAAGTACACACGGTAAAAAAGTATAACCTAATTCTTCGGCTGCCGACCGGGGTGATAAATTCGGGTCTGGGGGTGCAGTGGCTAAAGCGGGAGAATGGGCGCAGGGTATTTGGAAGGTTCGCACGATTAAATGACTAATTACAGCTTCTGCACCAGCTAGAGGGTCTACACCTTTACCATAACGATAGTTTTGTACTGCTTCCTCATCCATATCATCAGGGAAACGGGCGACAACTGCGATCGCTTCTGCCCCTGCTTTGTTAATTAATATTTCAGCAGCCCTAAGTAAACTATCTGGGTTACCAATTGTACCCCAACTCGCCCCTGATACCGAAGTACGTAATTCTACATTCAAAGGTGCATCAGTAATCACATAATCAGTCAAAGTTAAACCGAGGGTAGCTCTGGTTGCGTCGGCTGCTTGGAGGTGTCGTAGCCGTAATTCTGGTTCAATACCCTGGTCTAAAAGTAAACCTACTTTATTACAACGTACCGGACGTAAACCCCAGCATCCCGCAGCAAACTTGTCCAACCCGTAACCCTCCACATATAAAGCGTTAGGGATATTCCAGTACAAACTTGCACCATTAAGGACATTGGGGTGAGTAATCAGGCGATCGCAAACCTGTGATATAACTCTTGCTACTGGCAAAGCATCACCGGCATAACCGCCAATAGCTGCCCCCACGCCAGTAGGTACAATTAAAATCGCAGTGTACGGACGTTGATTCACTCAGCTAAAGTCACAACAGCTTCTACAGTAGCCTTTTCTTGTTCCTCATCCACAGAAGTAATTGCCCAACGCAGAGGTTCACCTTGTTTTTGCAATTCTGCTTCAATCACCTGTTGCAACTCAGAAGGAGTTTCTTGTAAATCAACTTCTGCGGTAATAAAATGAGTTGTCATCGCCGTAAATCCTTTTGCTTACCAGTTTCTAGAATATCTTAATATAGTCATTCGCCAAGAGAATGTTTGTAAACTCTCATTTATTTTTAGCCCTGGCGACTAGCTGACTTTTCACTTCATGTGGAAAATCTGACTTCCAAATCAGGAATTTAAAGTCTCTCTCCTTGTAGGCTACCGTGTATACACAAATCATATGATCCCCCTAAATTCCCCTTAAAAAGGGGGACTTTGATTCTTTTCCCCCCTTTTGAAGGCTGCGGTGTACACACATTTTTGTGCTGCGTACAAAATGTAGATTGATCCCCCTAAATCCCCCTTATCAAGGGGGACTTTGATTCTTTTCCCCCCTTTTTTCTACGCCGAAGGCGCATCCCCGAAGGGGTTTAGGGGGGTTAGGGGGGATCGAAACACTATTAGGTAACTTGATAAAACTTGTGTGTACACCGTAGCCTTGTAGGAGAGAGGTTTTCCAGATACCATGAAAAGTTAGGGCAACTAGAAGTCGCGGCTGTTCACTGATTATTGGTCTTTACCAAATTGCAACTGATAAACAATTTCTTCCTTTTCTGTTTCCACCTTCAAATCAGAACGGGGATAAGCAACACACAGCAAAGCATAACCTTGTTGTTGCAGTTCTAAACTAACCCCCATCCCATCAGCTTGGTCTACAGTTCCCTCAGTAATTTGACCAGCACAGGTAGTACAAACACCTGCATGACAAGAACTCGGTAAATCTAGACCAGCAGCATCAGCCACCGATAAGATTGTTTCATTTTCAGGAACTTGCAAAGTATGAATTTTACCTTGGTGGTTAATTTCAACGGTGTAAGTCTTAGACATAATACTAAAAAGCCGGATGCAACAGACAAATTTATTATTGTATCTGAATTAGCTAAAAATATTGCAGATATTCAATAAACTTTTGACTTTCCATGAGGGCGCGATCGCAACCACCCCATAACCTAAAATCAAACTAACTTTGCGGCTTTGCGTGAGACAAATCAATATTATTCAAGGGATAACTGTAGAGTTCTATAATAAACACAAAGAAATTAGTTAAATTTGCGTAATTATAATCATGCGCGATTATGCTTTGTCTAGACTTCGCGATCGCGTCGTCTTAAAAACTGTATCTGTCAGCCTGCCTTTTGGCATTGGTTCCATGACCTGGAACACTGACCCCACAGAACGGAAAGCCGCTTGGTCGCTGTATGTAGAGTTGGTGACGCGCATTGCTGTACAACCATTAGAAGTTGACCAGGGTTTAGTCAGAGAAGCCTTGAACTCTCTTTATAGTTTATTTGGCACAACCCGCGAAGTTCTCAAAGCTGCGGGGCCTGATGTGGGTGCTAGTCGTGATTCTGTGGGGGGAATCGCCATTGCGGTGTTGAATAATGGGTTAAGACCGTTTTTATCCAAATGGCATCCGTTATTGCAAGCGTGGGAGGCTAGGCGAGATGTGGGTGTGAGTCCCAAGGAACATGAACAGAGTTGGTCTGAGGAAGCGTCAGTAAGGCGTGAGTTAGAGGCTTTGCGTGGGGATTTAGAACAGTATGCTAAGGCTTTGGCGACTATTGCAGGTGTGGGAGAGTAATAAGTGGAACAGTTTGATGTGTTTCTGGCTCACAATAGTCAAGATAAGCCCCAGGTTATAGAAATTGCTCGAAATCTTAAGCAGAATGGTTTGAACCCGTGGTTAGATAAAGAGCAAATTTTTGCAGGAGACAATATTCAGAAAGTTGTCTTCGCAGGGATTTCGCAATCTAAAGTAGGTGCTTTTTTTATTAGTCAAAATGGATTAGGTACTTTTCAGGAGCATCTTGAACTTGGTGCAATAATTCAATTTTTTCTGAAAAAAAACAAAGCACAAAATTTTCGCGTTATTCCCGTCTTACTTCCTGGTATTAATGATATTCCAGAAGATTTATTTTATTTGAATCAATGGGCTTGGATAAGATTCAAGAGTGTAAATGATGAAGAGGCATTAGAAGATTTAATACGTGGTATTAGAGGTAGAGGAACAGAAGTCAAAGCGCAACCAAGAATTCAAATCCCCGATACAACACCCATAATTCAGCCTCAACCACCAAAACCAATTCCTGAGCCAGCAAAAGATGACCTATCCTCTGAAAAAGGCATAGACTACACCAAACTACGCGACTTACTCGCAGCAAAAAACTGGGAGGAAGCCGATATGGAAACCTATCGGGTGATGATTCAGGCTGTAGGTAAGGAAGAGGGCGACTACTTTGACCAAGACGAACTCTTAAATTTTCCTTGCACTGACCTACGCACAATTGACCGCTTGTGGGTAAAATACAGCAATGGACATTTTGGCTTCAGTGTCCAAAAGGAAATATACTTGAGCGTAGGCGGTAAAGCTGACGGCAAGTATGACTCAGAAGCCTGGAAAAAGTTTGGCGATCGCGTAGGATGGAGAGTGAATAATAGTTGGATATATTATTCTGATGTAACTTTTGACACATCTTCCCCTAGAGGACACCTCCCGCTGGGTGTGGGAATTCGTTTCGGATGGAGAGTGAATAATAGTTGGATATATTCTAATGATGTAACTTTTGACACATCTTCCCCTTGGAGACACCTCCCGCTAGAGGTGCTAAATGATAATATTAAATCGATATATCAAGAGATAATAAATGATAATATTAAATCGATATATCAAGAGATTATGACAAAGAGGAGGGTGGGGAAATTCTCTTCTCTCGCATCGAGACTTGTAAACTGTAACATTTAAGGCTTTCCGACATTTATAAAGATTTATTACAAGCCCCAAATGCACGGTATAATCAACATTTCAGATTTCCGATACCTGGCACTGCGGGGTTATAACAGTTCGCCTGAATAAACTTTTCTGCTACCTCCTGCACCTCCGTACTTTCAGTTACCCTCTGCTTGTCCCAAGGTAAACTCATCTGTCCCGGTGATTTCTTCTTACCTTTATTCTTTAACGAAGGTAAAAAACGACTACCCCAACCGTTCTTTTTTTCCGGCTTCGGCTTCGGGCGATATTTCTTACAAAACTGACGATATTTAGCTGCACATTCTTCTAATGTTCTCCCCAGTAGCAAAAACGCCGGATGCCATTGAGTGATACCATCATTACTCAAGCGGTCATGAGTGCCATAATTGCTAAAGTCGTAGAAATAACCCTGCTGTATGCCGGCTGCTTTCGGGTTAGCGTGGATATATCGCAGAGTATTTAATGCACGCTGTTTATCTGTATTAGCAAAACCTGTACTGTGATAACGCTTTTCCCAAAAATGTCCTGTGCGGTTAAGCATCCGGTTAAAACACATAGCAGTGTACCAATTCAACCAGTGCATAATTTTAGGTAAGTCTTCCGGTTGTTTTGGTTCTAGTAAATAATGCACATGATTACTCATAATGCACAGGGCATAAAGTTTAAATTGATATTTTTCCTGTGCTTTTTTAATGGCGTAAAGAAAAACTTCACGACATTCTAAGCGGGTTAGGCGAAATTCGCGGTTATTGCAGCGTGTTGTGATGTGGTAGGAGAAACCTGATTGTAAGTTGCGTTTTGGGCGAGACATAGGACGTTGTGTTGATCCCCCTAAATCCCCCTTAAAAAGGGGGACTTTAAGAGGTTTTTCTTTTTTTAAGCTATAGTTTACACAACAGTTATTCGATATCTTTAAATTATTCTTAAAAAGAGTGACTTTAATTCTAATCCCCCCCTTTTTAAGGGGGCTAGGGGGGATCAATAAGTACCTAAAATCACAACCAACTACTTTTCAAACACCTCTTGATTTTATGTCCCAATTTTTCAAATATACAAACATAAAATATGACAAACAACCTTAACAGTAGCGATTTCCATTTACCTTACAATCCAAAACTTGTAGAAAGAGCAAAAGAACTTCGCAAAAACATGACACCAGCCGAAAAGAAGCTGTGGTCTGAGTATCTGAAGAATTTTCAATTTCGCGTTTTAAGGCAACGACCCATTCATCATTTTATAGTTGATTTCTACTGTCCGACTTTACAAGTAGTGATTGAAGTTGATGGTAATAGCCATTTTACAGATGAAGGTCAAGACTATGACATAGAGAGAACAAGAATTTTAGAAGGATATGGTTTAAAGATTATTAGGTTTACAAATAGTCAAGTTTTTAATCAGTTTGATAGTGTGTGTATGCAGATACAGAGTTTAATCACACCTAAATCCTAAAGGTTGTTTAAAAAGTTATTGGTTGTAATTTTAGGCACTTATGATCCCCCCTTCAAAAGGCTCCGGTGTACACACAAGTCTTATCAAGTTGCCGAGTAGTGTTTCGATCCCCCCTAGCCCCCCTGAAAAAGGCTAAGGTGTACACACAAGTCGTATCAAGTTGCCTAATAGTGTTTCGATCCCCCCTAGCCCCCCTTAAAAAGGGGGGAAAATTTCTTAAAGTCCCCCTTTTTAAGGGGGATTTAGGGGGATCAAGCCACATTTTGCACCCAGTACAGAGATGTGTGTACACGGTAGCTGAAAAAGGGGGGGGAAATTTCTTAAAGTCCCCCTTTTTAAGGGGGATTTAGGGGAATCTAAAAGTATTTGATACATCACAAAAGACTTTTCAAACATCCTTTAAAACCAAATTGCTAATAACCAATTACTCATGAGGCTTCCAGATATAAAAATCAGGTAAACTTTTATAGCCAAGTCTTGCCTAAAAATATTTCATAATTAAAGGGAGAACATCCCAATGGAGAACACAAAATGCTAGAAAAATACCGTCAACATGTTGCGGAACGCGCCCAACTCGGTATTCCCCCTTTACCATTGGATGCGAAGCAAACCTCAGAATTATGTGAATTACTGAAGAATCCACCAGAGGGTGAAGAAGATACATTATTACATTTATTGCGCGATCGCATTCCCCCTGGTGTCGATGAAGCGGCTTATGTCAAAGCTGGATTCCTCACTGCGATTGCTAAAGGCGAAATCACTAGTCCTTTGGTTTCACCCATCGCCGCCGTAGAATTACTGGGAACGATGGTAGGCGGTTACAATGTGCAGTCTTTAATTGACTTGTTACAAATTTCCAGCACCGACTCAGAATCAGGCGAAGCAC
Source organism: Nostoc sp. CCY0012 (assembly GCF_963920855.1). NCBI lineage: Bacteria > Bacillati > Cyanobacteriota > Cyanophyceae > Nostocales > Nostocaceae > Nostoc > Nostoc sp. CCY0012. The sequence goes on from NZ_CAWUDM010000043.1 coordinate 45,441, forward strand.
CTTTAGTGATGCGGGGGGAAGGTAGAGAACCCATCGCCGCCCACGCCGCCGCCGCCTTGAGTAAAATTCTTTTGGTGTATGATGCCTTTCATGATGTTTTGGAATTATCCCAAAGCAATCTTTTTGCCAAGCAGGTAGTTGACTCTTGGGCGAAAGCAGAATGGTTTACCAGTCGTCCCACATTACCAGAAGCTGTCACCGTCACCGTGTTTAAAGTCCCTGGGGAAACCAACACCGATGACTTATCCCCAGCTACCCACGCCACCACCCGCCCGGATATTCCTTTACACGCCTTAGCTATGCTAGAGTCACGGCAACCTGGAAGCTTAGAATTAATTGCCGAGTTAAAGCAAAAAGGACATCCCGTAGCTTATGTAGGCGATGTTGTGGGTACTGGTTCCTCGCGGAAATCTGCCATCAACTCAGTATTGTGGCATTTAGGAGATGATATCCCTTATGTACCCAACAAACGCGCTGGGGGGTATATTTTAGGTAGTGCGATCGCTCCTATCTTTTTCAACACAGCTGAAGATGCCGGTGCTTTGCCTATTGAATGCGATGTCACCAACTTAGAAACTGGTATGGTGATTACCATTCATCCCTACAAAGGCGAAATCACCAACGCAGACGGCGAAGTTATTTCCACCTTCACCCTCAAACCCGAAACCATCTTTGATGAAGTCCGCGCCGGGGGACGCATCCCCCTACTAATTGGACGTACCCTCACCGACAAAACCCGCGAAGCCCTAAATTTAGCACCCAGTACCGTATTTATTCGTCCTCACCAGCCCAATGACACAGGTAAAGGCTACACCCTCGCTCAGAAAATGGTGGGTAAAGCTTGCGGTTTACCTGGTGTACGTCCGGGGACATCTTGCGAACCCATCATGACCACCGTTGGTTCTCAGGATACCACAGGCCCCATGACCCGCGACGAATTAAAAGAACTCGCTTGTTTGGGTTTCAGTGCAGACTTAGTAATGCAGAGTTTCTGTCACACAGCCGCCTATCCCAAACCAGTAGACATCAAAACTCACCAAGAACTACCAGATTTCTTTGCCCAACGGGGTGGTGTCGCCTTACGTCCCGGCGATGGTATTATTCACTCTTGGTTAAATAGGATGCTATTACCCGACACCGTGGGAACCGGTGGTGACTCCCACACCCGCTTCCCCTTGGGAATTTCCTTCCCCGCTGGTTCTGGGTTAGTCGCCTTTGCTGGTGCATTGGGTGTCATGCCTTTAGATATGCCAGAATCAGTTTTAGTACGCTTCAAAGGGGAATTGCAACCCGGTATTACTTTGCGGGATATCGTCAACGCCATTCCTTATGTTGCCATTCAAAAAGGTTTGCTAACAGTAGAGAAGCAAAACAAGAAAAACATCTTCTCTGGCAAGATTTTGGAAATGGAAGGCTTACCAGATTTAAAAGTAGAACAAGCCTTTGAACTTACCGATGCTTCCGCAGAACGTTCTTGTGCAGGTTGTACAATTAAACTGAGTATCGAGACAGTTGCCGAATATCTGCGTTCCAATGTATCGCTGTTAAAGAACATGGCAGCCAGAGGTTACAGCGACGCACGTACTATTATGCGCCGGGTAGCCAAAATGGAAGAATGGTTAGCAAATCCTGTATTAATGGAAGCTGACGAAGACGCGGAATATGCAGAAATCATTGAAATTGATTTGAACGAAATCACAGAACCAATTGTGGCTGCACCTAACGATCCTGATAATATAAAATTATTATCGGAAGTTGCCAATGACCCAGTACAAGAAGTATTTGTAGGTTCTTGTATGACCAATATCGGTCATTATCGGGCAACAGGTAAAGTATTAGAAGGTGCAGGTGAAGTTAAAACTCGCCTGTGGATTTGTCCCCCCACTCGCATGGATGAACACCAACTCAAAGAAGAAGGTGTGTATAACATCTTTGAAACTGCAAATGCGCGTACAGAAATGCCTGGATGTAGTTTGTGTATGGGAAATCAGGCGCGAGTTGCTGACGGCACAACTGTGTTTTCTACCTCAACTCGTAACTTCAACAATCGCATGGGTAAAGATGCGCGAGTATATCTTGGTTCCGCCGAATTAGCCGCAGTTTGCGCTTTACTAGGACGCATCCCCACAGTCCAAGAATATATGGATATTGTGGCGCAGAAAATTCATCCTTTTGCTGATGATTTATATCGGTATTTGAACTTTAATCAAATTGCCGGTTTTGAAGATGAAGGGCGAGTGATTGCTTTAGAAGATATGCCCAGAATTGAAGATATTTTGGGTATGCCTACAGCAGCGAAGTAGATAATAGTAGGGTGGGTAATGCCCACCTGATTACATAATTTTTTTTAAAATATATTGGCGTTGATCAAAACCCGGATGGCAGGGGAAATAAGCGAATTTTGCTCCCCTGCTCCCTGCTCACGGCTCCTCTGCCTCTTTGATCACCCTGCCTGCCCCCTGCCCCTTTTCCTCTTTTTGACCACAGTATTTATTCAAGTCATCGACTAAAGCATCTGATTCCTTACCAGCTGTTTCGGCTGCTGAAGTCAGAGCGGTATCAATTTCTGTTCTCGCTTTTTGGAGCTTTTCCCTACCGGCTGGTGATGCTTCAGCACTTTTAGCTACACCAAGTGCTTGCGCGGCTTTGGCGATCGCTTGACTTAAATTTTCAAATACTCTCACAAAACCGCTTTGAAGTTCCCGCAAATTGGGGTCTGATAATTTTAATTCTTCTAAGGAGCGAGTAATCACAAGCAAATCCTGAGAAAGTTGTAAGCTGGTTACTACTTGCTGTCCTTTATTTTGATCGATTAGAGAATTGCCGGCATTTACTACCTGAATTAGTTGCTGACATTGAGAAATTTTATCTTCACAACCATTAACTAACAAAGCAACACTTAGACCAAGAGGAACAATCACAATTAATTTACGCCACACAAACATTAAGTATCCCACCACCAATAAAACCCAAACAATACTAGCTAATAATTTGATAAATGATCAGTAAAAAATGCTTGGAGTTCCCACTGTTGAGGAACTCCAGACAATAAATTAACTAGAGGATAATCTCACGCAAATACAAGCCAGTGCGTTGGGCGGGGGGAGCAACGCTACCAATCTACTGGTAAACCCAATTGGTCTAAAGTATCTTTTTCTTGCAACAGCGGTTGAATTTCACTATCTATTTGAACACGACCACCAGAGATTACCAAGGCGCGTTGAGTTACTTTACCCAACCAATGTAATTCATGGGAGGCAATTAACATCACCTGCACAGGCAATTTTAATAATACTTGTGCCAAATGCCGTCGCCATGCTGGATCAAGTCCGTTAGTTGGCTCATCTAAAATCAAAATTGTTGGCTCTAAAGCGAGAATCGCTGCCAAAGCTGCAAGTCGTCTTTGTCCTCCAGACAGTTCATGGGCGGAACGGTTGGCGTAGGCTTCTAGACCAAAGTCTGCTAATAATTGCCTGGCTCGATCAATGGCTATGGCTGGTGGTACACCGTAATTACGCGGCCCGAAAGTAATATCTTCTAAGATTGTGGGCATAAACAGTTGGTCGTTGGCATCTTGAAAGCCAAAACCGATGTAACGGCGTACTTGGGGGAGAGTTTTCGGTGTTACTGAGATGCCATTAATCAAGATTTTTCCTGATTTTGGTTGTTTTAAGCCAATCAAGTTTTCCAATAAAGTACTTTTACCAGAACCAGTGGCGCCCATTAATGCTACGCGATTACCTACATTTAAACTAAAGGAAACTTCTTGCAATACTGGCTCTCTATTGCCATAGGCAAACACCAAGTTTTGCACCTCGACTACAGTGGGGTGGGGGTTATCTGTAGGAATTGGGGGATAAGAACTCAAAGATTTCAAAATAACTGACTAAATCCTGTAAGAAGTTATGGTCAAACAAGCCGCGATCGCCCAAGCTACTAATAAGACAAAACGCTCTTGTGGTCTGAATGTAGAATCTACAGGTAATGTCCCATTGTAGCCACGAATTACCATTGCTGCGTACACACGCTCTGCTCTGTCTAGAGTGCGGAGATATAACGCGCCAATCATCGCCGCGCTGGTATAGCGCAACCATCCCATAGCACCATTTAAACCTCGTAGTTGGGCGCTACGTTGCATCCGCGTTACTTCGTCTAGCAAAATTTCTAGGTATTGCCCAGCTAAAAGTAAATTTTCTTTGATGGCGGCTGGTACAGGTAAGCTTTTTAAAGCGATACCGAAACTATGGGGCGGTAAGGTTAACAAAAAACTGTTCATAGTCACAAGACAAACGAGGGAACGCACCAACAAAAAACTCGCCCGTTCCCATCCTAAAGGCAATGCCATGAATGACAGGAAAATTAATTCTGTACCCAGTAATCCGCTTAATTGGAGCAGGGGTACACGCAAAAGTGCTGCCCAGATGCAAGCGATCGCACCATATACACCCAACCAAGGCCAAGCCTCATAATTTAATAAAGCCGCCCCCACGACAATTACTAACGACAAATGCAAACGTAACGGCAAAGCAACTTTAAGCATTTTTAGGTTTCACTACCTTGGCAATTCCAAAGGCCACACCAAAGCAAACAACCGCTCCCAAAAGCCCAGCAATACTAGTACTAATGGCCCCTAAGGCTTCGTTTTCATAGTCAGCAAAAGGCGTTGGAACTTGTATTCGCACTTGTTCGGCTAAGTCAATGAAGCCTATATCTTCTGCTACTCTTTCCAAACCATCAGGCCACCCTGACGCTACCAGCGATAACACACCAGCCACCAATAAAATGCTGATTACAGGTACTAACCAGCCTTGAAATTGCTGTTGTTCTCCAGGAAGTAAATCAGGCCTGGCTGTGGCTAAATAAAACAGTACACCACCAGTAATTAAGCCTTCGCCAATGCCAATTAAAATATGTACCCCCGTCATGGCTGGTAAAACTACGGCTAAGGATGCAGTTCCCGATAGCACTAACTCAATGGCACAAGCTACAGATGCCGCAACGATACTAATACCCGCAGCAATGCCAGCCGCTAGGGGTAAACGCGTTCTTGAGCCACCTAACAACCGTTGCAAGGTTTGGGTTAATATCCAGCCTACCCAAACGGCAATTACGCCTAAGTTCAAAATATTTGCTCCCAAGGCTGTGATCCCACCATCGGCAAATAGCACAGCTTGAATAATTAAGACTGTGGATATACACAACATCCCAGCCCAAGGGCTACCCAAGACAATGGCGGCTAAGGTTGCTCCCGCCAAGTGACCACTAGTACCACCTGCTACGGGAAAATTGATCATCTGGGCAGCAAAAATAAAGGCAGTAGTTAAACCCAGTATAGGGGCGCGACGGATACCAAAAGCTGTTTGCGATCGCGCGCTGGCAATCACCAGTGCTACAGCACTAGCTAAACCAGTTACCCCAGCTACGGGAGCAGAAATAAATCCATCAGGAATATGCATGATGTGGCCTGTGTTGAATGTATTGACTTACACAATTTTTTCCGGCATTAAATCTAATAGAAAACAATATTTTTGTTTCCTTTTCAATGCCCTATTGGGGGATTTTAGGTATTACTTAGGTAAGATAGACAATAAAATCACCATCAGATAATATAATTGTTTATGTAATTATTAAATTTAGTTAATTTTATTTTTAGGTTTAGCTTGAGTATTGACCAATTATATTATTTACCAATCTTCTATAGGACTCAGGGTAAGCGCATTTCAAACCCTATTGACAAGAGGATTTTAAAGCATCATGATGATGAGATAAACAAGCAGCAAGAAGGGAGCATCTCATTTTTTGAAGTAGCTCAAACCGATAATAATCCATTGAGGTAGGCACAACGATGAGCAAGGACTTGAGGCACATTTTCGCGCTTCCATTGCGCTCCAGAAATCTTAGTTCGACGGTCAACTTGTTTAACGGCAGATTCAACCGACCCAGAACCAATTGAACAAATTTCCTCAGCTTGATGGTATTCGTAATTGATAATACGCTGGCGATGTTTATCGAGATAATGACAAAAGTTTTGTGCTTGTTTACCTTTGCAATCAGTAAATAAGCCTTTAGCTGCCTCTACTTGACCTTTCCAAAGTAAAGCTTGTGCTTTCTTAAGACGTTTGAGTGAACCCCCGACTTTGTGGAGGTTTTCCATGAGATGGAACCAATCAAGCACTTCTCGGCGTTGTACGTTAGGCGCTAGTTGGTCAATGATGTTCCAAATGCCGTCATGTCCATCACCAATACAAGTGACTGTGCTAGCCAGTGTTTGGTCATTCACCCAATCAACTTAACGGGTGACAAGAAGGCTAAACAGCTTGTTTAATAAGGGATAGAGCCTGAA
>NZ_CAWUDM010000044.1:0-51659 GCF_963920855.1 Nostoc sp. CCY0012
ACTTCTCTCTGTGCTTGATTCTTAACCTCTTCAATACCAATTAGATAGTTAGGGTGGCCATCGCTCCCGAATAATATCCAACTTGGTAGAGCGTGGCGGAGATTTCACAGGGCGTATTTTCGTTGTCTGCGGTTTCGGTGTCGAGTATTAGTAGTTTCATCAGAAATTTTTTCTCACTTGTAAGTATTGGGCAATTGAAAAAAGAAAGACAACATGAACTGCCTTTCTAAAATGAGTTGATAAATTCAGTTAATTAGCTTAATACGGTATATCCTCCCATTCATCAACTTCATCATCAAGGTTTGATTGCATACCCTGTAGCTTTAGCTTTCTAACAAAGTCTACAAACTCTGCATCAGTCAACTGTTGCCTTCCCCTTTTACCGTAATTTTCCATCAGGTATTGCTTGCCCTTTTCCTGATTCCATCCCAAAGCTTCAATCAATTTCTGCGATTGCATCATGAGGCTATCACGATTGCAAGTTTCAACATTTTTCATTGAACTGCTGGTTTTGAGTCCTTTTCTCCACCATTCAGTAATGGAATCATGTAAAACGGCGATATCTTGAGCATGAGCTTGTTTGCCGATGCAATAATCTTCCCAATTTGGAACTGTTGGCTTTTCAAATCCTACGCAAACACAAGTATTTGATTCTTGCCCGTCCTTGCTTTTACGCTTTTCTGTTTTAAGTTCTGGGCAAAAGACCCACATAGAATGCCAAAGCAATGTTTTAGCTTCGTAGGGTTTGCGTTGGAAATCGGCATAAACTTGTTCGCAAGTCTCGCGGAATGCCATTAGCTGCTGGTCAAACGAGACTTGGAATATTCCCCAAGCTGTTATTTGTACAGGAGCAATATGAAGCGGTTGATTTTGGGCATCAACAAAAATTACCATGTAGCGTCTTGCGAATTTGTAAGAGTTTTTGTCTAAACCCTCATCTTTTCGCCAAACACCAATCACCTTTCTGTCGATGCCATACATCAGAGGGGATCTGCCAATAACAAGCATTCTCGGTTGGCGATAAATTACCCCAGGAATACCTATTTTCTCATCGTTCTCATCTAACTTGTTGGTTAGGACTTTGTACTCTTTCCCACCTTCTAATTCTTTGCCTTCATACCATCCGGCTAATTGTTGATTCTCAGAAGCAATCCAGATGCCAGCAGGTGAAGAAATACTTTTGGCTGCCGGAGTTTTATCGTAGGCTTTGTGTTCCGTAGAATCAAAATCAAATGTTAAAGCTGTCATAGTAGCTGCCTCATCAATTAAGTTTAATTTCCTGATAATTTAGCGTAGCTTTTTAGTAAGGATTCAGGAGTCAGAATCCAGGAATCAGAATATTCCTCAATCCTGATATTTCTGGCTCCTGACTCCTGGGTGCTGAGTTCTTATGCTGATGTTGGCATTAGAAATTCTCCAAATCATCTTTAGTATTCTGCTTTGCAGTTTGCTTGTATTTATTCATCTGATATGCAGATGTTTTAATTAAAGGCATTGCGGCTTCTTTAACTGAAGCTTTAGCCTGCATATATAAGAATTGAGTCGCCCCTTCTGCATCTTCTTCTGGATCTATTTGCGCCCACAATGAACAACCTAATTCCAATGATTCGTAATCACCCAAGTTGAATTTCCTGTGATACGTTACAGAGATGGTTTTGATTTCCATTTTAGCAATTTCTAAATTTTTACAAAGGTTTAGCGTAGCTTGATTTATTCAATTAATTTCAATAATTTCTAGTAAAAATCCGCATCCTGTATTCTGAACTTTTACCAGTCCACGGTCTACCAAAGATTGAATAACTGTTCTAGAGAATTTGAGGCTGTGCAAAGGAGCAGAACCACCGCTTACCCGAAGCGAATGCAGTAGACTATCTGCTGTTAATTCAGAGCAATTCTTTTGTTTTCTAGCCATTAGGTTCACCTAATTTGTAACAAAAATAAGCGGTCTGCTGTTAACAAACCGCTTGTGATTATGATGTGATGTAGTTGGGGAGTTAGCTGGTTTATTCAAAAGGTATTATCAAGTCAACGCAACCATCCTCGTTGTAAATATGATACACTCGACCGACATCTTCATATATGCCGATGATATCTTCAATGTAATACCCCAGCACTTCTAAATCCGCTTTCAAACTAGTGCGATCGCCAGTATAACAACAATTATCGTTTATCCCGTTTTGGTCTAGCCAAATATATTTGTCTATACATTCTTGCAAATTATCACTGTAGTAAACATCATCTTTTAGTTCCATCATTCACTCCTAAATATTTTCAATTCCAGTCAAAGTCATACTGACAACTTTTTTATTCAATTTCAATGTCTAAACTAAGCTGAATGGCTTGCATTTTAATTGACCTTGAATCTGGGTTAAATAAGTAACTACTTCTTGCCGAGGTTTCCCCTGCTTAAACAGAACATCGGCAACAAAACCCATTCTAATTAGCATCAGCAATTCATCCGCATAATTAGCGTAGTAGTCAGTATCTGGTTCGCCAATGCACAAGTTTAAGTTTCGGTCGAACCAAACTTCATCTGAATCAAATGAAACTTGTTTGTATTGAGCTATTGCTTCTAATTGATTGAACTCAATCTCTTGCAAAGAAACTGTCTCCCAACAAATGCCATTGCCTTCCCGCCAAATCAAATTGGCTTTTTCGTTTCCAGTTAGCATGGTTTGATTCTCTATTACTCACCAGAACTTTGCGTAGCATTATTTATTCAGAAAACAAAAATAAGCGGTCTGCTATTAACAAACCGCTTGTAATTATGATGTGGTGTGGTTGAGGAATATTTCTATTCGGTCACAAATCTCGCCAGTAGTTCTTCGCGTGATAACTGCAAACACAAAGGCGTAAATTCTTCCGGTGATAACTGTAGTAAACTATCGAAAGTTGTTGATAGTTCGTCGTCTACTTCTCCAAATCTGAATCTGAGCAAATTTTCTACAACTTGGCGTTGTCCTTCTAATCTTGCCTGTTGCTTAGTGGTATCTTCCCATTGCTGATAGGCTTGCGACAAATTCATGATTAACTCCCGCTCATCCTCTGTTAAATTGTCTTCCTGTTGAATTAAGACAACACACCAACTGGTAATCAGTCTGAGAGTGTTTTGCCTTAGTTGATTGCTTAGTGAGAGTGCCAGCAATTCAGAAACAGCTTGGCGTTGCGTTTCTCCTCTACCCAAAATTCTTAGCCATAATGTCTCTGTTGTAACTGGTAGCTCATTAACTACTACTATGGCAAGCCTAAAAACATTGGGCAGAAAGTATACTCCAACAGTCCATTTTTCTAGCTCTAATTGTGCGCCAAAACTGTTGAGTAAGTCTTGTGAAGCTAATGGTACTACAATCCACAAATAAGGTAAATCGTTATCATCTAATATTTTACCTTCTGCTTCTGTCCGACAATTCAAAGTTGAAAAGACACTTAAAAGTTTACGAAGGCAATTCCGGACTTCTGTTTCACTAATTTGCTCACAATAAACTTCTATTGAACAATCACTTTGAGCAACCTTCGCCAGTAATCCAAGTTCCTGTTTTTCAGTTTGAGTTATTTCCTTTGGCAATAACAGAACAGTTCCTCGCCGTTCCTCATCGGTTACTAAACCACTAACTTCTACACGCCCTAATAGTGAAAGCAAGCTTTCGAGATAATGTTCAACAAACTGACTATAAAATTTTTGAGTCATCCCTTGCGGCCAATCTAATTGACACCATTGAAAACAATTTGCTGAACCTTTAAACTATGTTTCAGAACTATTAACATGACGCAATAACCTCAATAATTCTTCCATTCCTGCATTTAAATTCCGAATGTCAGCTTTCATTTCTCTAATATCTGCTTTGACTTCTCGCATATCCGAAGCTAAACCGGTAGCAAGGGTCATTGTCCTAGCAATAGCGGTTTGTGACGTTCCAATCGTTCCTGCCTGTATTTTAAGGGTGGCTACGTCCTGTGTTAGTTCGTTTAGGCGTAGATAAACGTCATCGAATCTAGAATCGTCTGTCATTTTTTCCTTGGTGATTTTGATTTACCCACTATTAAAATTTTAAACTGTGAGTGTTTCTGGTGGCTGGGATTCTTCAGACTGTTCTACTGAAAGGGAGAGGGTAGACATTATTACTTGTGACACGATTAAAGCTCTACTACCAATTGGATGGCGAGCGCACTTACAGCTATCCACTCGCCTTTTTCTGTATAAAACTACGCCGCTACTGCCACCCTCACTCCCAACGAAGTTATCGCAGTTTCCGCACTGTCAGCTTTCTGATTCGGGCTGTATTGATAACGCCTGCCGTACCAGCCTTCGTCATTGCATCCAACGAAGCCAACCAAATGATTGCCTCGAAAGACTTTCGTGCTGAATGACAACCAATCAACCTGCCCGTGCCATAGACCAAACTTGGTGCAAGCTTCTTCAAGTTCTGCGCTTAATCGTTCATTACGTTCTCGTGGCGTTTCCGGTAAGGTTGCTTTGATTTCCGCTACTGCTGCTTTAAACGGTTCTTTGTTGAAACGAGCAAAACCGTGGGTCATCTTCACCCACACGATATTGTCAGGGTTAATCCAGATGGTGACTACATCCTGCGGCTGGCAATCGTGGGGATAATCGGACTGGTTGACTATGGTTGCAATGATGGTGCGATCTCGGTCGGTCAACGGGTCTTTGACTGGGGCAATCGGTGCTATAGTTTGCGCCTGGGCTTCAATGTGAGTATCCAGTTCGGCTTGCGCTACAGTCTGTTCGTCAACGAAAGAACCGAAAAGTGCTTGCTGTGTATCGGTTACATAAGTCATAATGAATGTTCCTTGAATAAAGGTTAAAAGGCGATCGCAGATTTCTCAGGTCAGGCGATCGCCTTTGTTTTTGGTGCAAATAACGTTGTGGTATGCCACAACGCATCTCACTCTAATTTGGCGTAGCCGTATTTATTGCTCAAGCCAGTGGCATTTGAGCATTACCAAACAAGAGGCACAATAGCCAGGCGACAGACACAGCTTCAGATGCCAGTCGTCTTGTTGTCTTGTTGGTAATTCTGATTCAGTGCTAATCCATTTCCCGGCTGTGTACCCATCGCCTTCTCTGGTTGCGCCAGTGCCTCGGTTACTCATCAAGCGGTCACTCTGGATTATGCTGTCAAGGTTCTGTGGGGTTTAGGATTACCCCGTGGTTAAAAGGCGATAAGCTTTTTTCAAATCATGCATATAATGTAATGCATTTGCGTCGCATAGTCAATAGTTGCAACGCGAAATTTCCTTTTTAATAAAGAGAAGAATATAATTCAGAAAAAGGATTGCAACGCAAAGTACTGGAGAACGATGAAGCTAGACACACAGATCAACTTTCGCACTAGCAGCGAAATAAAAGAAGAGTTAGAAAAGATAGCTAAAAGCAGAGGGCTTAGACCGTCACAATTGCTCAACGAACTAGTTGAAAATTTTGTTAAGCACTATGAAAATCAAGTGACGGAAAAAATAAATTTGGAGAAGCTCTATGAAATGCTTTCAGTACAAGGACAGCGATTGGAGCTACTAGAAAAGCAGCAGCAAGAAATGGCAAAAAAATCAGCAGCCTGAGAGAGGAGAACAAATCTCTCAGGCTGCAACGCAATCGCATCCTTCAAATTATGAAAGAAAGCCCGCCTCCGTCAAACGACGAGGCGGGTTAAATTTTATTGCCTGCTAGTAACGCAATGCGTCGCTTATGCATTACACTAGATTCTACAACAAAAAGCAGAAGGCGGATAAACAAATAAATTTTTCTACCTTCTGCTAGTTCTAGATAATACGGGTTGCATGAGTGAAACAAACGAGTCCAATCAGGACAAAATACCTCCAATAGAGCCAAAACCGTCTGGTGAAACTATTAACTATGACTGGCGTGATCCCTCAAACCCTCGTAACCCTGAAGACGATGTAATGGAAGCCCTCAGACAGTTGGAGTTTGAGAACCAACAACTCAAGCAGCGTATCCAAGAATTAGAACACGCTGTACAGGAACATCCTAGCCAACAGTGGGGCAATACCTTTAACAAACAGGCCACCAAGGCATTAAACAAGGAAGTCAAGCGCTCGTTAGAGAAAACCATTGATTTGCGATCTCTGGCACAGGAACCACCCAAAGAGAACCCCCAAGAATGTCTCAGGCTGATGGGCATGGCTTTGAGGAATCTTGCCAGTGCCATGAATAATACCCAAGCACTGGAAGCTGCGGCAATAATTCTGGGAAGTGAACCGACACCCCAGGCGATTGCATTTCGTGCTGAACAATTGCAACTACTACCCCAAGCGGTTAGCGATATTCGGGCTGTGTTGTCTAAGCCTGGGTGTAGCTGGTGGGATTATTTGAGTGTGGCCCAGGAATATGAGGTTATCAAGCAAGATTATCTGGCTGAGTTAACCCCACAAGAAGCGGATTTAATCATTGCTTTGGAGAAAGCTGAATCCTCCCAAATTACGGAACCATCGGTTCTTCAAGAAACCCCTGCCGAGTCCGGTTCTTCTAATTGCGAATTGATTAGGCTGGGTTGTATTATTGCCCATGCTGATGTCTACTGTGCGTTATATAAAGCCAAAGGCGAAGTCATTGAAGATTTGGGAGATGCTGTCTGGGTGGCTTGGGATCATTGGAAAGAAAAACCCAAAAAGACTGACCGTTACTTCAAAGATGAGTTGCGATTGCTGTAATCGTCTTGTGATTTTTTAGACCTAACCAGGAGAAATTTACACATAACAAACCTAGCGCGATTGCTGGGAGAAATTTTCATGCGTCAAAAATTGGAGAAATCTTTATGGATGCGATAACCTTTCAAATTCAGGACGAGTTAGGATTTTGTACCCGCAGCAACGATGGCGTAAGCGGGATGACCGTCACAGCTTTAGCTAATTTCTGCGGTGTAGACCAACCCGCAATCACCCAATTGCTAAACAAGATTCGTGATTGTGACCCCATAACGAACGACTTACCAGAATCGCTGAAATCTAATGCTGGCAAAGACTGGAGACTCATAACGAATGACGCTCACGGAAGCTTGTACGTAATTGACGAACTTTGCCATGCAGTGCTGGAATATTACGCTGTTGATGCCCGTAAGTATAAAGGTAAAGCGATAGCTGTTGAGAATTACCGCATGGTTGCCAGGGCAGGGCTGAGGGTTTTCATCTGGTCGCAGACTGGTTACTCACCGCAAACTCTGAGTCCAGAACAGATAGCCTCACTTGAGGCTATCCCTGCCATGCAGGCAACTATCGCTGAATTACAAGCCCAAGTCCAAACCCTGCTGCCCCCATCATCTGACTTTATACCCCCTGGCTGGGATATCGAAGTTTGGCGATCGCTTCCTCCGCAAGACAAACGCCATTTCCGGTTTTTGTTCCGTCGCCGCAACTTCCGACCATCTACAAAAAATGAACCCTTGGCTTTACCTGCTGCCACCACCGAACAAATAACGCAAAAGCACCTCGATGAAGTAAAGCAATTGGTCGGTGAAGTATCGCCCCAGGAGAAACAACAACTTCAAGCAACAAAACTCCAAGTTCTCAGAAAATTTTGGTCACAAGCGCCTCAAAAAGACCAAGAAAATATGCCGTTTTAGACATTGAGTAAAAAATATGACTAGTAAATTAATTACCCCTGAATCCCCTCTATTAGTTCCTCCCCTGTTGGCCGCAGAGATTGGTTTAGAAGAAGCGGTAATACTCCAACAGATTCACTATTTTTGCCAAATTTCCAAGCACATCAAGCGTGATGGTAGACGTTGGTTTTGGAAAACACTCAAGGATTGGGGTGAAACTCTACCATTTCTCAAGCCCTCTACAATTAGACGAGCGATCGCCAATTTGAGGGATAATTTCAAATTGATTGATGTGTGTCGTCACAGTCAAAAAACATGGTATCAGGCTAACTGGTTCACCATTAACGTTGAGAATGTAGAAGCCCTATGGAATCGCATTTGTCAAAATCAGCAAATCGATGTGAGCATTTCGGACACGTCGATCTGCTCACAGGCGACAGATCATATCAAAGAGTTCCCTTCTCAAGAGTTCGCTTCACAACAACACTCTGCTGTTGAGCCTTCTAAAAGTGGGAAACTGGAAGCCAAAATTTTGGAATGTGACCAGGAAGTGATTTGTCAAACCGCAGAATCAGAGTTACCCCAGACTACTCACTACGTTGATGAACCAGAACGGGTTAACTCAACTAGTAAGACAGATATTCGTGAGGGCCATTCTTCCGCCGCCGAGGTGGCGTCAAATTTTCAGGATGAAGACTCTGGTGATGATGATTACGTTGAGCCACAAGAAAAATCAGTTCAGCCCAGCCAACAAGAAGTACAGTTGGTATTACAGCAACTGAGAGAAATTCCCTGTACCCCGCAGTTTCGGCTTAACTCAGAAATTCAACGCACAATTAAACGATGCTGGGAAAATGTGCCGGGTGCTATTGCCTATCTCAAGGAGGCTTTACGAACTTGGAAAGGGATCAAATCACCAGAGGCTGTGTTTGTGGCTGCTTGTAAAGAGGGCAGGAAACCGGAGTCAGCACAGGTCAAATCTGCTATGAAAGATTGGTTCGAGTGGGCAAGGCAGAAGCGAATTGTGATTGCTATGTCAGGTGAGGTTGTGTACACGCCGGATGGTGAGGCGGTGGCGTTGCAGGAAATGATGAAGAAATATCCAAAAAACGAGTAATTTTATCTATTTCAGCTTACCTACTGATATATTCCAGCACTCGTTCCTATCCTCATCGCCATGCTATCTCTACCGTGATTTCTTTGCCGTTGGTGAATTGGATAAATTCTGTGCCTTCATCATAAAAAAAATCAGCAACAGTTTGGTTACGGACATCGTAACCCCACATTTTAGCTGCCGCATTCCACCACTTTTGTCCCGGTGACTCCAACATGGGCAGTTCTAGGTACTCATCTTTCCATGCTTTTGGTTTCCATTGCTCTCGTAATGCACTGACCAAAATTGCGTTCGGGAAATATTGCTTTTCGTTCTTTTGCAACCACAGCACGTAATCAATTGTGCTTCTGAAGGCATCCTCTAAACCGTAGGTGCAGCCTTTTAAAGTGTTTTTAACTTCTTCAAGTGAAAAGTTCACTCCAATGGTCACTAACGCTCGTTCGTATTTTTTGAATATCTCGTATTCAACTGAGTCTTTTTCCCAGAACCAAAAACTTGACATACCTGCTAAAAAGTTGGCAGTTTTAATTAATACCTTTGCCAAAATAAGAGCCTAGATGAATTTTGGCAAAAGTGGCAAAATTAAGCATACATAAGCGTTTTGATGAAAAGGTAGTTTATCATCCCAAACCCTTATCCTGCCGTCAATACGTTAAAAAACAATTGTGGGAAACCTTAAAGTAATTTTTAGGACTGATTGTTTTTGCCAACCCTCAAAGAAATGGGAGTTAATGGTTAAAGTATCATTATCTCACCCTCGTAAATTGGCAAAGGTATTGTTTAATTGATTAGATTTTAGCAAGTGCGGGGTTTGGTCAGCAAAGTGCGATCGCTGCACACACGGTCGAAGGCTCGACCAGGAAGGACGGATGCAGAAACTTAAGCCGACGGAGGTATTGAAGGAAAATCCAAGGTTCAATTTCTGACCGAATGCTGGAATAATGACCCTGCTTTACAAATTGTCATCAGGAAGCAGAAGAGCGAAGTTTCCGCAGTGGGGGGTTGCTTGTGTGGATGGGGTGTTGGATAAGTAGCGATGGCTGAAGCACCACTGTTAGTTGCTGTCAATTTATAATCTGACTCAACTAAATGCCTCAAATATCTGCCCATCATACTGAAGGTTAACGGGAAAGAACTTCACATTGACCTAATGCAGTTCAAGAAATAAAAAGTTTTGTAACAATTGAAGCTGGTTTGTGTAAAAGTTGCGAGCAACACATGAGATATATATATATTCGCAACTTGGTGGGTTCTGATTAGAGGTCTTGTATGACTAATGACGGGAGGAAACAATTAGATGCAAAACTTAAAGAATTAGCGATCGCAGCCCAGCAATACACATACTTCAGTAAAGAAAAGCAAATAGAATTAACACGTCTGATAAATGCCATTTGGCAGTCAGGAAAGCTTGCTCGTCCTTATAAAGGTCAGTTTCATCTAATTTATGAAGATATCTATGACGAAGCAGTACAGAATTTGTTTTTTTACCTTTGTCAAGATAAGAATATTCATAAATATGACCCAGAACGCGGTGAAGTAATTGCTTGGGTAAATATGTTATTAACTAAACGGTTTTTCCCGGAAGCTATACCCAAAATTATCGGCAAAGAGAATGAAATAAATCTTGATAATTCTCAATGGGAAAATATCCCATCATCTGAACCTATTTCTTTATTTGAACAAATCAGAGAATATATAGAATCTGATCCAGAAATAATTTTTCGTAAGGAACATATTAGAGGTCATCCGGAAGCTAATTTTCAAGCTATCGCTCAAAGAAGATGTTCAGGAATTGCTTGGAAGGATATTTCAGCAGAATGGGGGATTGGTCTTACATCTCTCCATGTTTTTTACCAACGTAGTTTGAAAAAATTCGCTGATAAATTTCAAGAATATTTAGATAATTAATGTTAAAAATTATTTAATCGGCTAGAAAAATAACATGAACAAAAATATAGAAGTTTTGACATTTTCTTCTACCATACCTGTAGATGGACGACATCGGGCAGAAGAATTAAGAAGACAACAAGCTACACAACAAAAAGGTGAACAAATTTACCTGAATACTTTGTCTATAGCTTTCGTAAATTATTATTTACGTTGTATGGGATTTGAAACAGACTGGCCTAAAAGCGACAGTCATCATGTGATACAACAAGCATTAATGGATGTTGCTGATTTGTCGCTCAAAAACTTAGGCTTGTTAGAATGTCGCCCAGTATTGGAAGATGCACAATTTGTTTATGTGCCACCTGAAGTACAATCAAACCGCATTGGTTATGTAGTTGTCCAGATTCACAAATCCTATAGAAAAGCAAAGTTACTAGGATTTGTCAAGCAAGTACAAACAGACTTATTACCACTTAACCAATTGCAACCTTTAGATAACTTATTAGAATACTTAGCAGAACTTTCTCAGTCTAAGATTCATGAAGCATCTGAAAAATCTGGGAATTTCCATGATAATTTAGTCAACTTAAAGCACTGGCTAGAGGAAATTTATGAAAATGGTTGGCAAGAAGTTGAAACTCTTTTAGGCACTCAAAATTTTCAACCAGCTTGGAGTCTAAGAAGTGCTAATAGCGCTTTTATTAGTAGGGGTAAACTGATTGATTTCGGAAAAATTTTGCAAGACAGAACAGTGGTTTTAGTCGTTACCCTGCCTCCAGACAACGAGCAAGAAATGGATATTATCGTCGAAGTACACCCAACAATTGGAGAAGATTATCTGCCACCGAATCTTCATTTAATAGTGTTGGATTCTGAGGGATTATCTGTAATGGAAGCCCAAACTAGAAGCAATAATAAAAATATTCAATTAGAGTTTAGTTGTGATGTCGGAGAACGTTTTAGTGTTAAACTTGCTTTGGGAGATATGAGTATTATAGAAAATTTTGTCATTTATTAATAATAGCCAGGGCTGCTGCTAATGAGAAAATTAGTTGTGCTAAAGCTAGATGGTGATTTGCACTTAGGGGTGCAGGTGACGCTAGAAATTGGAGAAGAAGGCAAACGTCCGCTCACAGAAATTACTGGCAAACTGCCCTCAAATCTCGATATGGCAGCAGCAATTGACCAATGGCAGCTAAAATATCGTAGTTTGTGGAAATTTACCCGCATCAAAGCCAAAAAAATTATTTACGATGGTTCTATTTCCCAACGCAGTCAGGAGTGTGACAAAAAAGCTCGTGAAGTGCGATCGCTTTTAAATAATTGGTTACTTTCAGAGTCTTTTCGTCCCGTAAGAGAAAAGTGGTTGAAATACCTCATGCCTGATGATGAAGTTCGAGTTTTGATTCGCACTCATTGTTTACAACTTAAAAAACTTCCTTGGCATTTGTGGGATTTAATAGATCAAGATTATCTCAAAGCTGAAGTTACTCTCAGCATTCCAGATTCAGAACCAGTTATAGCTACACCACAAATATCTACCTCTAAAAATAAAATTAGAATATTAGCAATTTTAGGCGATAGTGAAGGTATTGATGTAGAGCAAGATCGTCAGATACTAGAAAAAATACCCGGTACTGCTACAACTTTTTTAGTAGAACCTCAATATTCAGAAATCAACGACAAATTGTGGAAACAACCTTGGCATATTTTATTTTTTGCAGGTCATAGCAAAAGTGAGGATGAGACTAGTTGTATTTATATTAATAAAACAGATAAATTAACAATTAATGAACTCAAATATGCTCTGATAAATGCTGTTGCCAAGGGATTACAATTAGCAATTTTCAATTCCTGTGATGGCTTAGGATTAGCGCGAGATCTACAAGACTTACAGATTCCGCAAATTATTGTCATGCGAGAGCCAGTCCCGGACTTGGTAGCGCAAAAATTTTTAAAGCATTTTCTAGAAGTTTTTTCATCAGGACAATCTATATATACTGCGGTTCGCATTGCGAGACAAAGACTCAAAGGAATAGAAAAAGAATATCCTAGTGCAACGTGGTTGCCAGTAATTATCGAACATCCTGCGGTAGTGCCAATGACTTGGCAGGTGCAGCGAAATAAGCCCCTTCATCAGAGTTTTTTAGCAATATTGTTGAGCAGCTTATTGGTCACAAGTTTAATTATGGGAGTCAGATATGGGGGTTATTTTCAAAGTTCAGAATTACACGCTTTCGACCGCTTTATGCAAATGCGATCGCAAATTATCACCGAAAGACCAGATGACCGGATTTTGATTGTCACCATTGATGAAGCAGATATTCAATATCAAATCAATCAAGGAATGCAAATGCGAGGATCATTATCAGATCAAGCACTCTTGCAACTATTAGAAAAATTAAACAAATTTCAACCCCGGACTATCGGTTTAGACATATACCGCGATGGTAGTTTTGATCCTAATTATCCCGATTTGGCTACTCGGTTTCAAACAGATGAAAATCTATTTTTTGTCTGCAAAGTAGCTACTACAGATGAAGATGACGATAGTGTTGGCATTCCCCCACCGCCTGGAGTTACCGAACAACGCTTGAGTTTTAGTGATTTTGTTGCAGATGATGAAGATATTGCTCGTCGCCAAATTTTAAATTTAACTCCTCCTGCAAAATCTTTATGTAACGCTGAACTCGCATTTAGTCTACAACTAGCACGACATTATTTAGAGCAAGAAAACATAATACCACATTTTACAACAGAGGATGATTTACAAATTGGTGATGTTGTATTTAAAAAATTAAACCCACACACAAGTGGTTATCAACAATTGGATGCAGATGGTTATCAAGTCTTATTAAATTATCGTTCTTTAACTGCTGCTGATAAAATTGCCGAGCAAATTAATTTGAGAGATGTATTAGATGAAAAAATCTCATTTGAATCAATTCAACGACTCCAAGACCGGATTGTAATTATTGGACTTTCTACCAATGATTTTTGGAAAACACCATTTAGTACCACTGCAAAACCTAAACAAAGAACAATACCAGGAGTCTTTGTACAAGCACATATGTTAAGTCAAATCCTCAGCGCAGTTTTAGATCAAAGACCTTTATTTTGGTGGTGGTCTGGATGGGTAGAAGCACTTTGGATCTGGGGATGGTCATTGCTCGGAGGAATTACTGCTTGGTACTTTTCAAACCCCTTACACCTGGGATTCATAGTTGCAGTCACACTTTTAACATTATTTGGAATATGTTTTGGTATTTTTCTCCTCGCTGGATGGGTACCATTCATCCCCTCAGCATTGGCATTATTACTTGCTCAAGTAGCAGTAATCTTTTGGTTGAAACGTTCTTGTATGACAACAACAAGTAATTAAATGTTTAACTATGAATAGACAAAAACTGTTTATCCAACTCATTCAATATGCTGGCATTGTATCTCTATTACTTGTGAGTATGACAAATTACTCTCAATCAGTGCTTGCACAACTTTCTCATTCTGACCAAAACATTGTTAGTAAACCCAAATCTCAATTTTTTGCCAAACTAAAATTCCCACCAAATGGCGCACCTACAGGTCGCCGCAGAGGAGGTGCAGGACGTAATCCTGATTGTCCTAGCTCCCTCACAGGTCTGACTGCTTTAGTACCAGGTGAACAAGGAAAATCGTACTTAGCAACAACAGTTGCAGAACATCCTACTTTTTGGTTTTATGTTCCTGAATTGCCTGAAACCGCACGTTCCGCAGACTTCGTATTACATTTATCAGAGAATGGTAGATATGTGGATAATGTCTATCGAAGTTCTCTTACCCTGTCTGGAAAACCGGGGATCATCAGTATAACTACACCATCACAACCGCAATATGCCTTAAAAACAAATCAAGAATATCACTGGTACTTTGAAATTTATTGTGGCGATCGCCAAACAACATCCGACCATGTTTTTGTAGATGGATTTGTACAAAAACAAATGTTACCTGGCATACTTGACAGTGAATCACAGACAGCAGAATCTAGAGAGTATCTTACTTACAGTACTAATAATATTTGGCACGATGGGCTTACTCATTTAGGTCAATTGCGCCGTGCCAATCCGCAGGATGCAACTATTAATCAAGATTGGGTTGACTTATTAAATGCAGTTGGTTTGCAAGACCTGGCTCAAGAGCCGATTGTAGAGCATTACAACCTGGATAAATAAGATTAATCAGACAGTGGAGTTATTGATTGAGAGGTGTTATGTCAGATTTAACTCAAGATTGGCGATGTTGGTGTACTAGTTTATTGATGGGAAGTATCCTAATTGCATCCTTGCAAGAGCATACTGTTGCCCAAATTACCCCAGATAACACCTTGCCTGATAATTCCACCATCATCAGAGATGAGAACATTTTCAATATCAATGGAGGAACCCAAGCAGGAGGTAATTTATTCCATAGCTTTAGTGAGTTTTCTGTCCCTACTGGTGGTACTGCTTCTTTTAACAATGCTGTGGATATTCAGAATATCATCAGTCGAGTAACGGGTGGGTCAGTTTCTAATATTGATGGATTAATTAAGGCTAACGGTACAGCTGACTTATTTTTGATTAATCCAAATGGGATTATTTTTGGCAAGGGTGCAAGGCTAGATATTGGTGGTTCGTTTGTAGGAACCACATCTGATGCAATTGGATTTGGTAATCAAGGTTTTTTTAGTGCTTCAACTCCAGAAAGTTCTTCATCGCTACTAAGTGTCAATCCTTCCGCTTTGCTATTTAACCAAATTAAAACTGAATCTATTATCCAAAATAATTCAGTTGATTTACGTGTGCCAGATGGCAAGAGTTTGCTGCTAGTAGGCGGTGATATCAATATGGATGGTGGAAAATTGTTTGCTTTTGGTGGACGAGTTGAGTTAGGTGGGTTAGCAAGTGCAGGAACCGTTGATTTAAATGGGGATGGTAATAATCTGAGTTTAAGTTTTCCTGATGAAATAGCGCGAGCAAATGTATCCCTTAATAATAAAACTGAAATAGATGTAGCCGCAGGAGGTGGAGGTGATATTATAGTCAACGCCCATAACTTAAATATTTTGGGAGGAAGTATTTTAAGCAGTGGTATTGGGCAAAATTTGGGGACATCTGAAACTGTTGCAGGAGACATTACGCTTAATGTAACCGAGGAAATGGTTGTAAATGAAGCTAGCACTGTTATTAATTCAGTACTATCTGAAGCAACAGGTAAAGGTGGAAACATTAACATTACATCTGGGTCACTCTTGGTAACAGATGGCGGGTTACTAAATGCCAACACCTATGGGCAGGGGAATGCAGGCAATATAAATATCAATGTCCGCGATAACGTCTCATTTAATGGGGAAGGTAGCGATGGAAATTCCAGTGGGGCAAGAAGTGCTGCGGAATTGGGAGCAGTGGGCAATGGGGGTAACATTGAAATCTCAGCTGGATCGTTGTCTGTAACAAAAGGAGCTGAACTAGTTGTTTTGACTAGAGTGCAGGGGAACGCAGGCAATATCAATATTAATGCCCGTGATACTGTCTCCTTTAATGGAAAACGTAGCAATGGATTTTTAAGTGTGGCATCTAGTACGGTGGAAAAGGGAGCAGAGGGCAACGGTGGCAACATCAACATCCACACAGGATCGCTCTTTTTAACAAATGCCGGTTTACTAAATGCCAGCACCTATGGGCAAGGAGATGCAGGTAATATAAATATCAATGCCCACGATCTTGTCTCCTTTGATGGAGAGGGTGCAGCACATAGCTTTGTGCGAAGGGAAGCAATAGGTAATGGTGGCAGTATCGACATCCATACAGGGTCGCTCTTTGTAAAAAGTGGCGCTGCACTATCTACTAGCACTTATGGGCAAGGAAATGCTGGTAGTATAAATATTAATGCTCGCGATCTCGTCTCTTTTGATGGAGTAGGTAAGAATGGATTCTCTACTGGTGCCAGCAGTTCTGTAGGTTCTAGTAGAACAATAGGTAATGGTGGCAGTATCGATATCCATACAGGGTCACTCTTAGTCACAGATGGCGCTACACTGTTTACCACCACTTATGGACAAGGAGATGCTGGTAGTATAAATATTAATGCTCGCGATCTCGTTTCTTTTGATGGAGTAGGTCGCAATCGAGCTTCTAGCGGGGCGAGTAGTTCTGTGAGTTCTCGAGCAATAGGTAATGGTGGCAGTATCGACATCCATACAGGGTCACTCTTAGTCACAGATGGCGCTATATTGTTTGCCGGCACCCAAGGTAAGGGAAATGCAGGCAGTATAAATATCAAGGCTCGCGATCTCGTCTCTTTTGATGGGGTAGGTCGCAATGGGTTTTCCAGTAGTGCAAGAAGCTCTGTGGGTTCTCAAGCGATGGGTAACGGTGGTAGCATTGATATCCAGGCGGATTCACTCTTGGTAACAAATGGCGCTTTTCTATCTACTATCACTTTAGGGAAAGGGAATGCAGGCAATATAAATATCAAGGCTCGCGAAACTGTCTCCTTTGATGGGGTAGGTAGTGATGAATTCCCCAGTAGCGCAAGAAGCTCTGTGGGTTCTCAAGCAATGGGTAACGGTGGTAGTATCGATATCCAAGCAGAGTCACTATTAGTAACAAATGGCGCTGGACTGCTTGCCAGAAGTCAAGGAAGTAAGAATGTGGCAGGCAACATAGTAGTTAAAGTAGACTCTATCCGTCTGGATCATCAAGCAGTCCTAAGTTCTGAGACTCAAGGAGGAGAGGGCAACATTTTTCTAGACTCCCAGACATTAATATTGGGTCGCAATAGTAACATTACAACTAGCGCTACTGGAAAAAACGTCATCGGCGGCAACATCAATATCAATGCTGATTTTCTGATTGGTTTTGAAAATAGCGACATCCGCGCCGATTCTCAAGACTTCCGTGGCGGCAACGTATTAATTAATGCCCAAGGTATCTTTGGTATGCAGTTCCGAGATGTGGCATCTGATCGCACAAGTGATATTACAGCCACTGGCGCAAGTCCCGAACTCAGTGGTACTGTACAATTAAATACACCTGAAGTTGATCCCAACAGTGGCTTAGTTGAATTGCCAACAATACCAGTTGACACTGAAGTAGCCCAAGGTTGTTACACTCCAGGTTACGCCCAAAGCCGTTTTGTGAACGTCGGACGTGGTGGTCTACCACCCAACCCCAAAGACATTCTGACTACTGATACAACCCAAATAGATTGGGTCTCTCTTCAACCCAGTAACAATAAGCGTCCTTTACCAGCTGTCACCGTTAAACCAACTACCTCCACTCCCAAACGCATTGTTGAAGCCACAGGTGCAACACTAAACGCTAAAGGACAAATAGTCCTTAGTGCTAATTCATCTAACGTTACTTCTTATACTTCCAGACAAAACCCTATTCAATGTCATGGTAGCTAAAGTTAATCATATTTTTGTCGCGTCTTGCTTGCTGATGTTATTCAACAGTATCATAATTCTACCCAGCAAGGCGCAGATACCCGTTCAGGATTCTCCCTCACTCCCGCCACTTCCACCACCGCAGGATGTCCAACCACCTTCATCCCCACAGCCACCACCACCTTCTCCTCCACCACAACTACCCCCGCCATCTGAACTACTCCAACCTTCTCAACCGCTAACTGCACCGGAGGAACCATCTTCTGAAATATCACAAACCTTTACTGTTAATCAGTTTGAAGTGATTGGCAGTACAGTATTCAGCCCAGAAAAGTTGACTGAGGTACTTGCAGAATTCACTAACAAACCAATCACCTTTACACAATTATTAGAAGCTCGTTCTAAAATTACCGAACTGTATATTCAAGAAGGATACATCACTTCTGGAGCTTATATTCCTGAACAAACTTTTACAGATGGTGTTGTCCAAATTCAGGTAATCGAAGGTGAATTAGAGGAAATTCAAATTACTGGTACTAGACGACTCAACCCAAATTATATTCGCAGTCGTATAGTTAATGGTGCATCTACCCCTTTAAATCAAAACCGCCTATTAGAGTCATTGCAACTATTACAAATTAATCCGTTAATTGAAAACTTGTCTGCTGAACTATCTGCTGGCTCACGTATCGGCTCTAACTTGCTGGCTATCCAAGTAACGGAAGCAGATACATTCAATACACAAATAATACTTGATAACGGTCGCTCCCCTAGCGTTGGTAGTTTCCGCCGCCAACTGCAAGTTAACGAAGCCAACTTGTTAGGAATTGGAGATAGTATATCGTTAACATACAACGATACTGACGGCAGTAACACTATAGATGCCAGCTACAGCTTACCCCTCAATCCTCGCAATGGCACTCTTACCCTGAACTATGGAACTACATCAGCTAATATTATTGAACGTCCCTTCAATGATCTAGATATTGAATCAGCTTCCCAATATTACGAACTCACATTCCGCCAACCCCTAGTCCAAACTCCCAGTCATGAATTTATTCTAGGAATTACTGCTTCTCGCAGAGAAAGTAATATTTCTTCTGCTTTGTTTGAGCAAAACGAGGCTCCCCTTAATTTACTTTCACCAGGAGCTGATGAGCAAGGACGCACCAGAGTATCTGCGTTGCGATTCTTTCAAGAATGGATTTCTCGCAACAGCCAAGAAGTAATTGCGGCTCGTTCTCAATTTAACTTGGGAATTGGTGCTTTCAATGCCACAGTTAATGATACTGAGCCTGATAGCCGCTTTTTTGCTTGGCGAGGACAAGCGCAATGGGTACGCTTGTTAGCTCCTGATACTTTATTACTACTCCGTGGTGATGTACAACTAACTTCCACAAGGCTTTTAGCTTCAGAACAATTCGGTTTGGGTGGGATAAATAGTGTCCGGGGATACCGTCAAGATTTTCTCTTGAGAGATAATGGCGCTCTCGCTTCTGCTGAATTGCGATTACCGATTCTGCGTGTACCTCAGTGGAACGGAGTTCTACAAGTTACTCCTTTTTTTGATTTTGGTACTGCTTGGAGTAATTCAGCGAATGGAAATGACAATAATACTAACACCCTAGTTTCTAGTGGTTTAGGTTTGCGTTGGTTACAAGGTAATAACTTTACTGCTGCGATTGAGTGGGGTATTCCTTTAGTTTCTGTTGATACTCCGGGCAATACCTGGCAAGAAAATGGTTTGTATTTTTTTGTGCAATATAATATCATGTTCGGTAAATCACTTACTATTAAGCCCCGATTTTAATCCACCAATGAAAACCGGTTAAACCTTGAATCAAATCTTGCTGTTGAAGTAAAGATTGACACCGATGAAATAAAATTTCCTCCAAATTATCAAGTGTCTCAAATGTTCGATTGGCGATTGGTTCGTCAACCAAAGTCCACAATCTTTCCGCAGGTTGTAATTCAGGTGAGTGGGAGGGCAAAAATGTCAAGTGCAGCCCAGATGGAAGCTTTAGGCCTTTACTGGTATGCCACCCAGCTTGGTCAACAGCTAAAAGAATGTGTTTATTCGCACCTAAACTGAATTCACGAGCAAAATCTGCTAAAACCTGATTAAAAATTTCTGTATTTACATAAGGAAGAATCCACCAATAAGTTTCTCCAGTTTTGGGATGTACGAATGCATACAACCATAACCACTTATATCTCCAGTTAACATTGGCGATTGGTGTTTCGCCTTCAGGAACATAAACTCGTCGAATTATTGGCTTGAGTCCTAAACGATGTTCATCCTCGCACCAGAGTTCAACTTCCGCGTCTGGGTAAGACGTTTTGAGTTGTTCCACTTCTTCAACTAGTTTTTTTTCCAAGCTTCTTGCTCAAAATAGTCGCTTTCTGTATGAGATGGGCGAGGTACTCGTAGCCTAAAAGTCATCTGCCGTAATATCTCCCATCCCCTGTATCTACTGATCTTTTTCCCAATGACTTCACTCAACCAATCCGCAACTTTTCGCCCATTCCAGAATCCCCCATCTGGGGCGTTTGACTGCAAAGCTTGCCATAGCTGTGCTTGCTGGATGTCATCTATTAAAGGAGTTGCTCCTTGATTTTCATTTCGGCGATCGCCTAATCCTTCAACACCAAATTCGTTATACCTTCTTACCAGTGCGTATATCCATGTTCTGCTATAGCCTGTAACTTCCTCAACTTCTTCGGTTTTTTTTCCTTGTGCTAATAACCATATAACTTGATATTGACGGCTTTCTACCGCGTTTTTCGCCTGACGGTAAAGTTGTTCTAACTCAGAAATATTTAAATGTGTGGTTATACTGATTCGTTTCGGCATATTTCATAGTTGCATTCCCCACTTTTATCATAACTAATTATGCGAACATGATATAACTTGTTTTAATTTTTGACATCAAAATGTGGGAATTTATATGAAATTTATCAAGCATTTATTGATCGCCTTATTAACTACGTTATTGTGCATATTTTTTTCTGAATTCATTAATTCATCTAATTATGTAACAGCAACAATTATTCAATCTAAAGTTCAAAATCCCAAATCAAAAATCTCATTATCTGCTGTTAACTCAACTCAGACTGATAATTTAATTCAGCAAAGTCAATTACTTTATGAATCCGGACAGTTTGTAGAAGCAGTAGAACTGTTAAAAAAAGCAGTAGGTGAATTTAGAGATGCTAATGATGAATTACATGAAGCTATGGCTTTGAGCAATCTTGCTTTAGCCTATCAGCAACTAGGGCAATGGCAAGAAGCAACTCAAGCTATTACAGAAAGTATTAATCTCTTAAAAACAGAGAACAATCCAAGTTCTTCCCAAGAGCAATGGCAAATTTTTGCCCAAGCTTTAGATGTCCAAGGAGGATTGGAATTAGCACGAGGGCAAACTGAAGCAGCTTTGAGTAGTTGGCAAGAAGCAGCTAAAATGTATCAACAATTAAATGATACATCCGCGCTGATTCGCAACCGGATTAATCAAGCCCAAGCAATGCAAGCTTTGGGTAATTATCTGCAAGCACATAAAACCTTAATTTTGGTACAAGAAATTCTGCAAGAGCAACCGAATTCTGCTCTTAAAGCTACAGGATTAAATAGCTTAGGGAATGTACTACGAAGTTTGGGTAATTTAAGCTGTCCAGATAAAATTCCAGAAGCAAGCTGTTCAGAGGAAATTCTCAAAGAAAGCTTTTCTGTTGCTACGAAAGTAGGAGACGCGATCGCTCAAAGTAATGCTTTACTAAATTTAGGTAACACAGCCCGCGCTCAATCTTACGCTGAAGTTAGTTTGGGTAATTTAAATAGTGCTGATGATAAGACTAAAAAAGCAATCCAATACTACCAAAAAGCAGCGCAAATTGCACCTGCAACATCTACTGTACGGCTCCAATCTCAACTAAATTTATTGAGGCTATTGGTAGAAAAAAAGGAATTTAGTACAGCCAAACCTTTATTACCGCAAATTCAATCGCAGATAGACAATTTACCTCCAAGTCGTACTACTGTTAACTACCGAATTAACTTTGCCCAAAGTCTGAGCAAAATGATACAGAACGATTTGCAGCCAAAAGATGTTGCTAAAATGTTAGCCCAAGCTGTACAAATGGCTCAGAGTTTAAAAGACCAGCGAACTGAATCTTATGCCCTTGGGACACTTGGGGAACTGTACGAACAAACCGGACAGTTAGCTGATGCCAAAAATCTTACACAACAAGCGTTGGTAAAAGCCGAATCTATTGATGCTCAAGATATTGCTTATCAATGGCATTGGCAGATAGGACGAATACTTCAAAAACAATCTAATATCCCAGCAGCAACAATAGCTTACAATCGAGCATACAACGCCCTCAAGTCTCTCCGCAATGATTTAGTTGCCATTAATCCTGATGTACAATTTTCTTTTCGCGAAAGTATTGAACCTGTTTATCGTCAGTATGTGGATTTACTGTTGCAATATGAGAAAAATTCAGAGAATAAATCAGATAATCTTGTTCAAGCCCGTCAGGTAATGGAATCTCTCCAGTTAGCTGAATTAGATAACTTTTTTCGTTCGCCTTGTTTGCTACCAAGAGTAGGAGTTGACAAACTAGTAGAAAAGGAAAAAACTACAGCTGTTATCTATCCAATTATTTTAGATAACCGATTGGAAATTATTACTAGATTGCCAGGGCAAGATATAATTTCTCGTCATACTACCAAAATATCTCAAGAAGTTTTAGAAGCTACTGTAAAACAACTACAGAAAGATTTACCAATTGCCAGCCGAGAACCAGATATTAGGCAATATGCACAACAAATATATGATTGGTTAATTAGACCTATAGAATCAGATTTAAGTAGCAAAAATATCAAGTCTTTAGTATTTGTTTTAGATGGGGATTTGCGGAATCTTCCAATGGCAATTCTCTACGACAAACAACAGCAGCAATATTTAATTGAAAAATATGCTATTTCTTTGACTCCTGGTTTGCAACTTGTTGATCCTCAACCTTTACAAAATGTGCAGCTAAACGCTTTAGTTGCTGGAGTTGAGCAAGAACGTTTAATTGAGGGTATATCCTTTTCTGAACTGGCAAATGTGAAGCAGGAATTAAAACAAATTCAGTCTGAAGTTAAAACAAGTCAAGAACTTTTAAATCAAGACTTCACCAAAACTAATCTCCAAAAACAAATTCAATCTCATCCTTTTTCAGTAGTGCATCTGGCAACTCATGGACAATTTAGTTCGGATTTTGAACAAACTTATATAATGACCTGGGATCAACTACTGAGGATTAGAGAGTTAGATACTTTACTCCGAGCTAGAGGTGAAACTAGACCAGAATCTATAGAATTACTTGTCCTCAGTGCTTGTAAAACCGCATCAGGAGACAAACGTGCAGCGTTAGGATTAGCTGGAGTCGCTGTACAAGCAGGCGCACGCAGTACAATTGCAACGTTGTGGATAGTCGATGATGAAGCTACTAGAAACTTTATGGGTGAATTATACCGACAGTTGAATACTGGGGTAAGTAAAGCCGAAGCTTTGCAACGTGCTCAACTCGCTATTTTAGCGCAAAAACATAGTCCTTATTTTTGGGCGCCTTATGTTCTTCTCGGCAATTGGTTGTAATAAAAATTTAAATTAATTTTAAAATATAAACTTATGTAAAGATATCAGTGATATTGCGTAAAAAAAGCCGCTTGAACAAGAGAAACATATAAAGCAACGTATCAGTTCCTGTAAAAGTTAGATTAACACTTGGAAGGTTTTGAGTATGTTTTCAAGCAACTGCACTTTACAGCAACGCAACTTTCAAGTCATATTGCCGTTAAAAGAGGAATCGTGTCTATCTAAATTGCAGATGGATGACATAGCAGATGCAATATTTCCCCCGGCTTCTCTGCCTCTTGTGGAAAGATTAGAGTGCAAAGTACAACAGCTTATGGCTGAATTACAGGAAACTAATCAGCAATTGTGCCATGAAAAAGTTTTACGCCAACAGGCAGAAATGGCTCTAAAACAAGAAAAACAACTTGCGGAACATAGAGAGTACTTTATCTCTATGGCTTCTCATGAATTCCGCATTCCTCTAAACATCATTTCGTTGTCTACTAGTTTACTGAAACGCCATCGTCATCACTGGACTGAAGAAAAAAAATTACAGTATTTGCAGCGCCTAGAAACAGCGATGGAACAAATGAGATATTTAATGGATAAATTTCTCACACTGGATCAAGCAGAAGTAGGTAAGCTAAACTTTGAACCAGAAACTCTTAATCTAATTCAATTCTGTGAAGATATATTAGCAGAATTAGATTTGTGTCAAAACCATCACTCATTTACCTTTGTTTGTCAAGGTGATTGTGAACAAGTTTGTGTGGATAAAAAATTGCTTCAGCCTATTTTAATGAATTTACTGTCAAATGCAATCAAGTATTCTCCAGTTGGTTCAACAGTTGATCTCATGCTTTCTTGTGAAGATCAAAAAATGATTTTCCAAATTAAGGATAGTGGAATTGGCATTCCAGCCGCAGATCAACCACGACTGTTTGAACCATTTTATCGAGGTGGAAATACTGGCAATATACCAGGTAATGGATTGGGATTAGCACTGGTTCAAAAGCTTGTAGACCTGCATCATGGTCAAATTACCGTAACGAGTGAAGTTGGTGTAGGTACAACTTTTACAATCACTTTGCCATGCTAACTAGTAAAGCAGAGTTAATGATTACGTTATACCAGCACTCAGAAACAACTGAAACAGTGATTGTCATAGAATTTGCATGTTGTGTGAAACTTCAGGTTCTATAACAATCTCTGCAATAGAAATTTTGATCCTGCAATTCAATAATTGAAAAAACAATGACAAAAATTTTAGTCATCGAAGATGAAGCAGTAAGTCTAGAAATGTTGCTAGACAGTCTAGAAGCAGAAGGGTTTGATGTTATTGGTGCAGAAAACGGTCTTGTAGGCGTTCAGCAAGCACAAGAACACTTACCAGATTTGGTGATTTGCGACATTCTCATGCCAGAACTTGATGGTTACGGTGTTTTTAGCAAGCTACGTCAGAATCGTAACATGGCAATGATTCCTTTCATTTTCTTGACAGCCAAGATTCATAAGGCTGAGGTTCGTCTAGGCATGGATTTAGGAGCAGATGATTATCTTACCAAGCCTTCTACAGTAGAGGAACTATTGGGAGCGATCGCAGCTCGACTAGAAAGACAAGCAACTCAAAAACAGTTGTATGCTACTGAGTTTCAGCAAAATTTCCAGCCAGAGAGTACTGAAAAAACCAAATCGGTAAATTCGGAAACGCTTTTACCTGCTGACCCTGATTTTCGTGAAGTCTTTGAGTTTATTGAAGCAAATTATTATAAACCAGTGGGTCTAACTGATGTAGCTCAAGCAGTAGGTTACTCGCCAGCTTACTTAACAGACTTAATAAAAAGGCAAACAGGAGAAACTGTACATCAATGGATTGCTAAACGCCGCATGGCCGCAGCGTGTTCTTTACTATTAGAAACTAATCAGTCAATTGAGCAAATTGCTGAAGCAGTAGGCTATCGTTATGCAGGATGTTTCTTCCGCCAGTTTCGTATCAGCTTTGGCATGACTCCTCAAGTCTGGCGAAAAGCGCAACGTATTCAATCAAGAGCTAAAGACAATTGATAGGGAGTAGAGAAAAAAAAGCCCATTTGTGTGGGCTTTAAAGTTGTGTAAATATCTGTGTACTGGAGGCTAAGGTAGATTTTAGACTTTGGGCAAATATCTCAAACTGAAATGAACTAAGGTAAGTTTTAAGCTAGGGTTAGCTATGGCTTTAGATCTATGTGGAGTACGTTTCAAAGATAAACCTGCAATTATTACACCAACATACAGCAAGGCTAGGGTTACTCCCGGTTCTTGTACTGGTTGAGGTTGTAGTACACCAAGTGCGGCGATCGCCCTATCTCCTTTGATTAAACCAAAGCCTAGTCTAGAATCGAAACCAGATACAGAACTATCAGCCGTATCTCTGAGTGCATTATAAATTTGAGTAGGTGTAGCGCTGGGGTCTGCTTGCAGTAATAGGGCTGCTACTGCTGCTGTATACGGTGCTGAAACAGATGTACCGAAGAAACTAAAAAAGCCAGGGTTAATATCTGTGCGAGAACCTCCACCCAAGTTAAAGGAAATGGGTAGACCATCGGGAGCGACAACATCCGGTTTTAATAAGTCTGGGTTACCTGCTGATGAAAAAGGTTGCAGTTGTCCTTGTTCTATCTCTACATTCTCCCGTCGGTTAAAGTATGATTCTGAATTACCGTAGTACACCGCACCCACAGTCAGCGCATTGGGGTTATTTGCGTGACCGTATATGGGAAAATCAGGGAAATCATTACCGGCTTCCGTAAAGTAAGAAATTCCTTGATTGAACACTGCGTCAATTGCTTGATTAATAGGCCCATTAGGAGGTTCCAGATCCACAAAGTCTAAAGGTACATCAGGGATATCTTGAGGAACATAGCCAACATCATCTATTATAATATTAGCCCCCGCAGATGCTAAAGCTTCAATACCTTGACTTAATATATCTACACCACCTACGCCTGTGTGAAATAGTAGATTAGCCTGGGGAGCCACGGCATGAAGAATCTGCGCTATTGCACGACCCTCATTTGTAGATTCAGGATTAAAGAAGTCTTGTAGTACATTAATGCCAGCCGATAAGTAGCCATCAGCTATATTAGTTGCATAAGTATCCAGATTACCAGAAACATCAAATGTTTGGGCTGTGTCAAAGCTATCGGATATAAAACCAATTGTAATTCCCGTACCATCTAAACCATAGCGATCGCGCAAAACATCAACTCCTGTAGCTTTGGCTGCTGCTTCAATCGGTAGAGTGAAAGTAGCCGCCCGAACTTCGACAACAAAGCTCCCAAATGCAGCAGTGGTAGCTATTATTCCTGAGGTAACTATTCTTTGAACAAGTCTCAAATTTCTCATAGCGTTTAAAGACCTTCTCAAGATTCACTCTTGTTAGAGCAGATCAAATTTATTGTAATACTGCCTGTCATAACCAAAATATGGATGGAACTAAATGTCAATTTGAATTCTTTAGGAATAAATTCAGAAAAATTAGGAGTAATCAACTGAGAGTCTTAAATGTTAATTGTCCTCGTAAATCCAGTGAGTCCAGCAGATTTATCTGTCAAAACTCACTGGCTTAGAATATTTTTGAGTTCCAAGTAGTTACTGGTCTGCTAAGCGGACGCTACACTAAGTCGTTGGCGTTTCTTAACTTAGCCTTTCTTTTGTCATCTTCATAATCGAATTTCAAGTTAAAACGTTTACTAAAGAAAATACAGATGCCACCAGCGACAGCTTCTAAAGCTTCCTCAGATAATTCTCCCTCAGCTATAACAGCTGATTCAGGATTATTTGGAATCACTAAATAAACCTTGTTCTCTGTTTCTTGGGCAACTTCGATTTCTAGATTATTTGGCAATTCCTCTCCTAACTCTCTAGCAAAAACTGCTTTGGGATTGCTGAGCAATTCTTGCTTAAATTTATCATCTTCCCAAGCCTGTTGAATGAGCTTCTGTTCAACTTCAAACCGGGTGTTTATTGCCTGAGAAATGACTTTTTTCAGTTCTTCGTGCATTTTGGTTTCTCCTTATTTGCTTGCATCAATCTTTGTGATTGACACTAACTAGAATATCGATTCGGAAACTAAACCGTCAATTTGAATTCTTTAGGCATTAAATCCAGAAAAATAGAATACTTGACTAAAAAATCCAAATAATAATGTAAATATTTTAGAAAAACCATAAAGATTAAATTCCCAGTAGTTAATAATGAAAAATCAAGCCATCAAAAATCAGTAACTTGCCGACAATGGAAGTTGAGCGCATTCGATAAAAAACAGAATATAAAAAATTGTTAGTCTTACCGAAAGAATTTGAATTGTAATTTTGGCTTGGTATCCTCTAAGCTACAAATCTAACTATGAATAAAACAACCATTATGGGTTTAACTAAAAAAGGGCACACATAGATGGAAGTTTCACAAGAAGATTTAATCAAAATAGTTGAGGAAGCTAGTACTCTAACCGAAAGACTGGAGACACGCTTCATTCCTAATGAGACATCAGCCGATGAAAAATTGATTAGTTCACGCTGGGAAATGTGGTGTCAGGTTGTAGCACAAGAAAACCCAGAAAAATTTGCTAAACGCCTCGCCTGGGACGATCAGAATTCTAAAGCTGTTGGTACCGTTCTCGGCTCTGTGTACATCAGCGAAGCACAAAAACTTCCTCTTTGGGCAGAAACTTTACAGCAAGCGTTGCGAACCGATTGGGAAACAGCTTATACAAGTGCTTCTCGCTGTCTGGATGCTGAAAAACCCATTCCCTTTGAAGAAGTTTATCTACCCTTTGTTTACGTAGCACAGCAAAAACTCATTGCACACGTTGGTGCTAGTTGGCAACTTCTGTCCCAAGCAGTTCACATACGTGTGGAACGTCAACTTTTATTGCAGTTAGTGTCTCTTTGCACCCAGTCTCTAGAGCTTGAATTTTCGCTATTCAAAGCACTCAAGCAATCCGCTTTCACCCTTTTATGGGGACAAGGATTAGACATAAGTTCTAAAGAGCAATACCAAACTTTTATCAAAGACTTTAAAATAGGCAAACTACTCTCATTTTTCCAAAAATACAATGTTTTAGCTCGCCTGGTGGCGACAGCAATGGATATATGGGTGGAGGAAAAAACAAAATTTATCCAACGATTAGCATTAGACTTGACAACCATCCAGCAAACTTTCCAAGAAGATACAAGCCAAATTGTTGCGATCCAATTGAATCTCTCCGATCTTCATAATAGAGGGCAATCGGTGATATCTTTAACTTTTGCTTCTGGATTGAAACTGATATATAAACCCAGAGGCTTAGGGTTGGAAATTGCATATTTTCAGTTACTAGCTTGGTGTAATCAGCAGTTTGTTTTGCTCCCGTTCAAGTTAGTCAAAGTTATTGACTGCAAGACTCATGGTTGGATGGAGTATGTTGAACATTTACCTTGTGAAGATGAAGCAGCAGCGCAGCGATACTACCAGCGTGCCGGAATGCTTTTGTGCTTACTCTACGTGCTGCAAGGGAATGACTGCCATCACGAAAATTTAATTGCTAGTGGCGAACACCCGGTGCTGGTAGACTTAGAAACCCTCTTGCAACCTGTAGCTCAGGTGATTGATCCCAAAATAGAAGAATTGGGCGGAGCGCAATACCAGGCGAATCAACAATTTTTCGACTCGGTGCTGCGGACTGGACTACTACCGAGATGGGACTTTGCACCAGGAGGGAAGGCTGAAGATATCAGTGGTTTGGGGGGAGTTGGCGAGAAAATTTCTGTTAAAAGGCAAAAGTGGCAGAACATTAATACTGACGGCATGGCGCTGAAGTATGAACTTGACATCATGCCAGCCCAAGCTAATACACTTCTCCTTAACGAGGTTGCCCTATTACCCAATGATTACGTTAATGAAATTGTAGATGGTTTCCGGCAGATGTATCAGTTTTTGTCAGAGCGGCAAGAAGTGCTGTTGGCAACCAATAGTCCTATAGCAGTCCTAGCTCATCAGAAAGTACGATTTTTGTTTCGCAATAGCCAAGTCTATGCTGATGTTTTGAATAAAGCCTTAAACCCAAAATTCTTGCGGCATGGTGTAGACCGCAGCATTCAGCTAGATGTTTTAAGCCGGGCATTTTTGAAAGCTGATACAAAACCTCCTATTTGGCCACTGCTAGCAGCAGAATTACAAGCTTTAGAGCAAATGGATATCCCTTACTTTGTTGCGGACTCAAGCAGTGATGCTCTGAGAGTCAATGACTTAATTATTGAGGGATATTTTAAAGAACCTAGCTATGACCGAATGATTTCTTGTCTCAAGCAACTTAATGATGCAAATTTAGCCCAACAAATTGCAATTATTCGGGGTTCTTTTTACTCGCGGGTTGCTAGTGGTATGACCAGTGCAGCATCTACTAGTACCGTTTTAGATTTGGATGCAACTATTCCGTTGACACAAGCAAAACTGGTACAAGAGGCAGTGGAAATTGCCAAAGAACTGGAACAACGAGCAATTAAAGCTGCCGATTGCAGTATTACCTGGATTGGTATGGGATATCTGCCTAACTCAGGACGGATGCAACTTCAGCCACTTGGCGATGGCTTATATGATGGTGTTTGCGGCGTTGCTTTATTTTTAGCAGCATTGGCAAAAATGACTGGTGACGCAGGATTTCGATATTTAACACTCAGTGCTTTGCAAGAACTGAAAAAATCTTTGCAGGTTACAGACTCGAACTCTCTGTCTAGAATTACCAAACGCTTAGGTATCGGTGGAGCCACTGGATTAGGGTCTATTGTTTATACTTTAGTTCGGGTTAGCCAGTTTATTGATGAACCGGAGTTTTTAGATTTTGCCAGCCTTGCAGCCTCATTAATCACTCAAGAAAGTATTGCAAGCGATCGCCAGTTTGATACCATCGCCGGTTCTGCTGGTGCCATACTAGGATTACTGAGTTTATACCAAGCTTCATCAGATTCAGCAGTATTGAATCAAGCCGAAGCCTTGGGTTATCACTTACTAAATAACCGCACTCACAGCGATTCTGGATTTAGAGCTTGGGCAACCTTAGAAGGCAAACTAATCACAGGATTTTCTCACGGTGTGGCGGGTATCGCCTACGCCTTACTACGATTGTATAAAATCACGCAAGATCCAAATTTCCTGGAAGCGGCAGAAGAAGCGATCGCCTACGAACGCAGTGTATTTTCTCCCAAGGCTGGAAATTGGCAAGACGTGAGGCAGAAAAACCCTTCTTTTGTAACCAGCTGGTGTCATGGCGCTCCTGGTATTGGTTTAGGTCGTTTGGGAAGTTTGGAAATTCTCGATACTCCAGAAATCCGGCAAGAAATTGCAGTAGCATTGAACACAACTCAACAGTTTGGTTTACAGAATCTCGACCATCTCTGCTGCGGTAACTTTGGCAGGATGGAGGTGCTACTGGTAGAAGCCACTAAGCTGTCGAGTGCGGAACTACTAGAAACTGTCCAGAAACAAGCAGCAACAGTTTTAGCAAGAGCAAAGCAAGTCGGTGCTTTTTATTTATTTCCCGAACTTTCCTCAGATGTTTACAATCCTGGTTTCTTTCAAGGCACTGCTGGAATTGGTTATGAACTATTGAGGTTAGCGTATCCAGAATTACTTCCTTCGGCCTTGCTGTGGGAGTGAACTTATACAATTCGGAATTCGTAATTAAGAAAGTCAGATTCAGTCTGGTTTTTCAGAGTTGAATCTGTTGCCAAATTTTGGAAAATTGGTATTAGAGATTTTTACAACTAATTATCATAGTGGATTAAATGAAGCGTTTACATCGGTTACTTTGCCCAGCTGCTTGGTCTATAGCTGCCAAAATATCAGTAGCGTTAGTGTCAGTTGCACTCATACCGATGAGCTTCACCACCTACTACAACCTGCGCCAGAGCTTAGATAGTGTGGAGGCTGGTGAATATCGCAAACTGGAATTGTTAGCTACTAGTACTGCTAGTCGTCTTGACCAGTTAATGATTGATATTCAGCGTGTTGTTGTCCAAGTTAGCAGCGATCGCAATGTCGTCAATTTCCTCGCAGCTTCCACGTCTTCTGAGCGATCAGCCCTCCGCCCTAACTTGCAACAAACGCTACAAAACATCTTCCGTTCTAACCCAGACTTTGATGCTGTTTTTGTGATGGATCGGCATGGTCGTGCTATTGCTTCCACCGATCCTAATTTTCTTGGTCAAAATTATGCTTTCCGTGAATATTTTCGTTCTAGTATTCAAGGCAAATCTTATGTATCTAGTATTCTGGTGGGCGAAACGACAAAACGACCAGGAATGTTTTTCTCCCATCCGGTGCGATCGCCTAGTGGCGAAATTGTCGGAGTCACAGTATTGAAGATTAAAGGAGAAGCTATCTGGGCGATCGCCAATGCTTTACAAGTAGATTCCCAAAGTTACACTTTTTTGATTGACCAGCAAGGAGTAATAATTAGTCATTCTGATCAATCTCGACTTTATCATAGCCTCGTTCCTCTACCACCTGAGACGTTACAACTAGTCATCAAGGACAGACGTTACGCTCTCAATCAAATTCCCAGCTTAGATATTTCTGAGTTACAGGTGATGGTAAGAGCTAAACATACAGGTCATACTACCTATCGCTTTCCACCTCAACAAATGCCCCGGAGTGTTGGCTTTGCACCTTTACAAGAACAACCTTGGGTGTTAGGAGTCAGCCAGCCGAGAGAAGATTTTACTAAGCCATTGCAGCGACTGATTTGGCTGCACGGTAGCAGTATGTTGATTGTGGGCGGAATCACAGCCATCATTGCGTTATTTTTAGCGCGGAGAATTTCTCAACCAATTTACGCTCTCACAGCCGCAGCGCAGTCATTGGAACAAGATGATTTTGATTCTCGGGTATTAGAATTGCGTCCAAAATTGGAGAAATTCGCCAGTAGCCAAGATGATATGGGGCAATTAGTGCGCGTTTTCTTGGGAATGGCTGAACAAGTGAGGATACGAGATCAAAAGCTCAAAATGCAAGTCCAGGAACTGCACATTGAGATTGATGAAACAAAAAGAGCCAGCAATGTTGCGGAAATTACGGAAAATGAACATTTTCGGCAGTTACAACAAAAGATTCAAAAGCTCAGAGAACACAAAGTAACTGTTAGCGAAACGGAGACAGATTACTACCAGAGATTGCAGACAAAGGTGCAATCCCTCAAACAGCGATCGCTAAACTGTGAGGCATAAATATGTCATTGGATGACGACGAATTGATATCAAGAGAGGAAGTACTAGCGGGCTTACCAGCTAAACGAGCGAATACATTACTGTTTTTACTTGAGAGCCGCACTGCCCAGATAGTGGCGCGATCGCGGATGGAGTTTTCCTTGACAGAACAAGCTGCTTCAGAGCGTGATTTGGCTTTTTTAGAAGCCTTTGCTTTAGGAAACGCGCCACCACTCCACCCTACTATCCAGCATTTGGAACGCTACGCCGAGCAGTGGACCACCCTCGTGCCGGAAAATCCCAGACTGAAAGCTGCGATCGCCCATGCCCTCAGCCAGAAGTATACTTTCATGTATCAAGCAGTCCCCAACATTAGAGCAACGTTGGGTTTGGATGAAAAGGCGGTGCAAATAGCTTACTTGCGTTTGTATAGAAAACAACTGTTGAGAATTTTTGCATCCAAGTTATCGCTCATCGAACAGTGGCGCTGGATAACAGCAGCGATCGCCCAGCGCTTAGAGTCTCTTCCACCCTTCTGGCTAGCCTCTATACTTACCGTAGCATTAGGTCTTCCCCAAGCTTTCTTAGCCTTGCCCATTGCCGTAGCCGATGTGGGGCCGTTAGCTACAATTGCTTTCATAGTCATCATCGGTATAGTCAACACCCTAACTATGGCTTGTATGGCAGAAGCCGTTGGTCGCAGTGGAGACTTCCGTTATGGCAACTCTTTTATCAAACAATTAGTATCTAATTATTTAGGAAATACAGGCTCATTTATACTTTCTATAGCAGTTGGTATCCGTGTTTTCCTCATAGCATTGGCTTGTTATATCGGTTTGTCGGTGACTATGGCAAATTTTACCCAGATACCAGCAGCATTGTGGGCGGTATTGCTATTCGGTGCTGGATTGTATTTGGTATCTCGAAAATCGCTTAACTTCACCGTTGCCTTGATGGTATTACTAGCAGGCATCAACGTGAGTTTGCTTCTCATCCTTTCACTGTTATCATTTCGCCACATCCAACTAGAAAACCTTTTATATGTAAACTTGCCCTTTCTCGACGGTAAACCTTTTCAACCTTGGATGCTACAACGAATTTTAGGTGTCAGCCTGATGCTTTACTTTGGTCATGTTTATGTAGGAGAATGTGGTAAACTGATACTTCCTCGTGATCCTAGCGCTGTATCCTTAATTTGGGGCAGCGTAGCGGGAACTGCTTTTTTGACTGTTCTCTTTTGCATTTGGGTGCTAGCAGTTAACGGAGCCATATCGCCAGAGTTGCTAAGTGGACAGTCAGGCACTGCTTTAGAGCCATTAGCATTGGAAGTCGGTGCGATCGTTACAATCTTAGGCGCAGTGTTAGTTACCTTGCTGTTAGGAATGGCTTGGCTGCGTAGCTCTAGTCTTTTAGTCAACCTAGCTAGAGAGTGGTTGCCAGCACGTCCCCAACGAATTTTAAGACTTCCCCGTCAGCAAGGAATGTTAATATTACACCCCAATGGCGATCTTAGCTGTGTGCCTCATATTGGTGTAACTTACCTGGGATTAGAAGAGGCTCAGTCCAAGTTTCGTCTAGATATTCAGTTGAGTGGTAATGTTCATCACATAGACATTGCTTTCGCTAAACATTGGAACATTAAAGAGCTACTCCATCAATTTCCAGACTTACGTAAATGGGATACCCGCCTGAGTTTAGAAGTGCATTCGGCTAATGATGATAGTGCTTGTATACAAGCCATCTCACCCATGCTCTTGGTTTACGAAGGAGGGTTGAAAGCTGATTACAACGCTACTTCCAAACATCAGAGTCAGACACAAAAGTTTTGGCAAAGCCTACTCAACCAACGCCGCTTTTTCCTATCCATTA
Source organism: Nostoc sp. CCY0012 (assembly GCF_963920855.1). Lineage (NCBI taxonomy): Bacteria > Bacillati > Cyanobacteriota > Cyanophyceae > Nostocales > Nostocaceae > Nostoc > Nostoc sp. CCY0012. Next base: position 34,698 of record NZ_CAWUDM010000044.1, read on the forward strand.
GTCCATTAATCTTAGTCTTCCTGCTAACTGAGTGGCTGTTCCTTGCTGGTACCCAATCCTTTACCAGTATCCTCGCTTTCGCTGGTGTACTTGGCAACTCTCTTGTTGGTGGAATTTTCCCAGTTTTACTGTTAGTTTCTAGTCGCTGCAAAGGGGAGCTTATACCTGGAGTAGTCTTCAAGATTCTCAATCATCCGTTCTTCAGTGTAGGTGTTTATAGCCTATTTTTAACTATCCTCCTGGTTCATGGTTTGTTCATCTGGGAAAACCCTCTGGCGCGGATAAGTGCATTGTTTATTGCTGTTCTATCTTTAGGAGCAACTTTGGTCATGAAGTACTATGGTGCGTTTACTTCCCGTGTAGTTGTGGAACTGCGAGAGCAAAACCAAGGAGGGCGATCTGTATTCACAATTACCGCTGGTGGACAACCAAAAACGGCAGAAGTGCTATTGGGATATGCTGAGGGTGAGCAACATTACCAAGCAGCCACTGTCGAAGTTCTATCGCTGTCATCCCTAAAGTATGCCACCTTCCGCTTACCAACCCAGCGAAAACAGGAATTGAGAGTGTGGACACACAGAAGTAATTCCCAGATTAACTCTAAAAGTTTGCCTGCATTTGTGGAAGTCCAAAATGGAAATCAGAATATGCAGTTTGACTTGAAGTTATCCAACGGACGAGTTTTGCTTCCTCTCATTAGTGATGGATGCTGGTTGAAGTTTACCTTTCCAGAGCCGTCATTTTCCGTGAGATGAGGGAATGACAACTGACTAATAACCAATTACAACAAGGTAACTTTATGGCACAAATTATTGCAGTTCATTCATTTCGTGGCGGCACTGGTAAATCAAACTTGATTGCCAATATAGCATCTACTATGGCGCTTGGGGGGCAACGTGTAGGTATTATCGATACTGACATTCAATCGCCTGGAATTCACGTTATTTTCGGGCTTAACGAGAATAGAATGCAACTCGCTCTTAATGACTACTTATGGGGTCGTTGTAATATTCAAGATGCTGCTTACGATGTTACTGAAGCTCTAATTGCAGACCAGGGAAATACAGGTACAGTCAAAGGTAGTCTTTATTTAGTTCCTTCTAGCATTAAAGCGGCTGAAATCGCCAGAATTCTACGTGAGGGGTACGATGTAGTCCGCCTTAACGATGGTTTTCAAGAACTTATCCGCACTCTGAAACTGGATTACCTACTAATTGACACACACCCTGGCTTGAATGAAGAAACCTTACTTTCCATCGGTATTTCTAATGTTTTGGTGATTCTCCTCCGTCCAGATAATCAAGACTTCCAAGGTACTGCGGTAACAGTAGATGTAGCTCGCAAACTAAGAGTGCCAAAAATGTTGTTGGTAATTAATAAGGCTTTACCAAGCTTGAATTTTCAGGACTTGCAACAACAGGTAGAGAAAATCTACAACGTCTCAGTGGCTGGAATTTTGCCCCTCTCAGAAGAGGTGGTGCAGTTAGCAAGCAATGGTGTTTTCTCTCTGCATTATCCTCAGCATCCCATCACTCAAACAATCAAACAGATGACTGAGCAGATTGCTAATGTCGTCGAGAAACAGGAGATAGGAGTCAGGAGTTAGAAACTATGGCATTGCATAAGTGCGGGATGAAATCGTTAAAATTCAACTTTGACAACTCTTACCCTTTGTGCATATCCTGCGGGAACGCCTGACGGCGAATGCGCTTACTCTTCGAGAATGGCAACGCCAGGGGCGAATGCTGAATGCGTGAGATAAAAATCATCCCATTAATCAGCAATGCCGGAATTATTATTTTCCCCCTTCCATCTATATTTATAGAGGCTTATGATTGAACAACAATCATTCCGTTCTCATGTCCTCGCCGACTTTGGAGCCACTACTGCACAGGCGGAGGAACTATTGGTATACAATCAAAACGTTTTTAACCACAACACATTAACCGATACCAAGTTTCCTCTTCCCCCAGAAGCTCATGTGGCTGCTTGGGAAGAATACGCTGTAGCTGCAAAAGTTGTAGGGACATTTGAAGCACTAAAGCGGGTACTGGTTCAGTTGAGATTTCCTGTAGTTGAGGGTATCAGCCAAACTGAGGCTTATCAAGCTGCTACTCGCAGAGGTGTTGCAGTGAATGGGATGACAGAGGCGACTGGTTTAGTCTTACAGCAACCTCAGAAACTTCAATTAATACTACATCAAAGCCTGGCTGGAACCATTCCAGTATTATTAACTGAGAACCGAGACGACTTTGTTTCTCTAGTACAAGCTCTAACAAAGCGAAATGAACCCCACCCAGTCCCTGCATCTATGGGAGCCTGTATAGTTAGCGGATTTAATAACTGGGAAAGGATTCGTCAGTACCGTCAAAAATGGGAAGCTGAAAGTTTTGCTAATCGCTGCCAAAGTAGTTGGCAAGAAGAATTTCAGCGATTAATCCCGAAAAAAGAGCTTTATCAGGATAAATTCATTATTTTGAGTGGCGGTTCTTATAGCAACATTTCAGCCAGCGACATGGAACTTGAAGAATCCCAATGGCAGAGCCTATCCCTAGCAATTCGACTGGAACATGAATGTACGCACTATTTCACACGTCGTTTATTTAACTCCATGCGGAACAATATCTTCGACGAGCTAATTGCAGACTACATAGGCATTTTAGCTGCTACAGGCTTTTATCGAGCCGATTGGTGCTTACGTTTTCTAGGGTTAGAATCATTTCCTAATTATCGAGAAGGAGGTAGATTGCAAAACTACCGGGGTCAACCTCCACTTTCTGATGGAGCTTTTAAGATTCTACAGGTATTGGTGAAGGCAGCCGCGGAAAATTTGCAGCGCTTTCACGCTGACTACCCAGAAAATTTAACAGACGCTAATACCCAACTACTAATGTTGATGAGCTTAACTCATTTAACATTAGAAGAATTAGCTTCTCAAGAAGCAAGATTTCGTATCCAACAAACGTTGGATAAATTGCAGACAGTACTTACTGTATAAAATCTCATTCCTCTGCGATCTCTGCACCTTGGCGGTTCGTTTTTCTTCAACTTTCCATTCACAAAACGTAGGGTAATTAAGCTATGACAGAAGTCCTACTTAAAGAATTAACTAACAGTGACATTGATTGGATAATTACTATAGGTCATCAAAGAAAAATAGCGCCCGGCACTGTACTCATTCAAGAAGGGGCTGTTAATTACTTACATATCCTACTAGATGGGATTTTAACAGTTACTGCTGCTGAACCTGATAACAATCCTCTAACTCGTGCGTTTGCAGCCATAGAAGGTATTGAAAATCCCAGTCGAGAAATTGCAAGATTATCTAGTGGCGAGGTAGTCGGAGATGTCCCCTTTATTAGTACTCGCCTTACAACTACAACCGTTAAGGCTGTAGAAAAGTCATTGGTTTTGTCAATTCCTCAACAAGAATTAGCAGCAAAGTTGCAGCAAGATGTTGGTTTTGCATCGCGCTTTTATCGAGTGATCGCCATTATGCTCTCAGATAGAATACAAAGCATCATCAATCAACTTGGTCGTAGTAATATAGCGCAAGGGCAACCACTAAAGGATGTGTTGTTTGTATTAGGAAAATTGCATGATAGTGACATCGATTGGATGATGGCTTGTGGAACTCAGCACAGAATTGCTGCTAATACCGTACTCATTCATCAACAAGGGCCTGTGGATGCACTGTATATCCTACTAACTGGAATCATGTCACTCTCTGTTTCCGATGATGAGCGCAATCCTTTAGCTCGTGCTTTTGCTGCTATAGAGGACAGCGAAGTGAAAAATCGAGAGATAGCAAAATTATCGAGAGGTGAAATCATGGGAGAAACACCCTTTATTGATAGTCGCTTACCTGCTGCAACTATTAAGGCTATTGAAGAATCAATAGTTTTGTCTATTTCACGACAGCAAGTAGCGGCAAAGTTGCAGCAAGATATCGGATTTGCATCTCGTTTTTATCAAGTGATTGCCACTTTACTTTCTAATAAATTTCAAGGAATGCTCAGTCGCCTTGGTTATAGTAGACGCATTTATAGTCAAGGTCAGCCACTGGATGAAAATATTGAATATGAAGATGAACTAGATTCCAGTGCTTTGGATCGTATGGCGTTGGCTGGAAAAAGATTTGAATGGATGCAGGAACGGTTAAGAATAAGTTAAATTTCTCTGTACTGCCTAGTTTTAAATCAATGGCGGCTGGAAGCGATTTTAGCAATCATTTCTGCCGCCAGTCTCGCTCAAGCTGCAAATTTAGAACGAGAAACAGAAAATAATAATAGTTTCACATAAAATTTTTGTATTGTATTCAAATATATCTTAATCTACTCTAATAATACCAAACCATAAATCTTCTCTGCCTCTGCGACTCTGCGTGATATTTTTAAATATCATTCAGCAACACTAAAATATTTTTTTTAAACAAATTGCCAAGACGCAGAGAGAGTAGAGATAAAAATAAAGAGGGTTTTTACCAAATAAGTTAAAAATAATATTTATAAATTATTAAAGTGAAGGTAAATGTTAGATCAAAAAAGTAACTTATTCCGCAAAGAATCACTCGAACGATTATCTTCTCCTGAAAGACTAGACCAGCTGATGCAGGTGGTCAGTCCTAAAAGTTGGCTACCTTTAGTTGCTTTGGGTTCGCTAGTGGGAGTAGGCCTTGTCTGGAGTATCTACGGACGCATCCCCATCACCGTTGAAGGTCGAGGGGTAATGATTTACCCAAGCAGAGTTGTACCTCTGCAATCAATGAGTTCAGGGCAGTTGCTTGCTCTGAATATCAAAGTTGGGGATGTTGTTAAAAAGGGGCAAGTGTTAGCAACCATTGACCAAGTTGATCTGCGTAAGCAATTACAATTAGCGCAAGCCAAATTAGCCCAACTAAAAGAACAGGACCACAATTCTAGCTTGATCCAAATTCAGCGTCAGCAGCTGGACACAAAAGCAATTGAAGAACAACGCCTCACTCTTCAGCAAAGGCTCAAGATTATGCAGGATTTGACACCTGTGCTAAAAGAAAAAGGACTTGTATCAATAGAACGCGATCGCGTCAATTTAGAGCGACGCTTGCAGATACTCCAAGAGCTGCTTCCTACTTATCAAAAGAGGCTAGAAAACCGTCAGAGATTGTTGCAAGCGGGAGCGATTCCTGATGATGTGGTGTTAGAAGCACAGCAGCAATACGACAATGCCCGTGCCAGTATTGATGAAGCTGAATCTCACTTGAAGCAATTAGATCTTAAGGAAGCAGATGCACAACAACAATACCTCTCAAATCTGAATGAAATCAAAAATATCCAAGCTCAGTTGCAAGAACAGAACAGTAAGGTAGCTAGTCTAGCTCAAGAAGACTTGCAAACTACAACTATCCGAAAAAATGAGATTCAAGAAATCAAGCGGGAGATTGCTAAACTCGAATTGCAACTAGGGACTAACAGCCAGATTGTTAGCCAACATAATGGACGCATTTTAGAAATTACTGTTACGCCTGGACAAGTTGTTAATGCAGGGACCCGGTTAGGAAGTATAGATGAAGAGAATTCATCTAGCAAACTGGTGAGCATAACGTATTTCCCCATTGCAGAGGGGAAAAAAATTCAATCAGGGATGACAGTTCAAATTACTCCTCAAATCGTTAAACGAGAGCGCTTTGGTGGCATGGTAGGAACTATTACCAGTGTTTCACCATTTCCCATCACCAAGGAAGGAGCTATTAATTTGGTGGGTAATCCAGAAGTAGTAGCAGGTTTAATGTCTCAAAAACAAGAAGGAGTAATGCAAGTATTTGCTGACTTAGAGCCAGATTCCTCTACTTTTAGCGGTTACAAATGGTCTTCTTCTATAGGACCACAACTAAAAATTTCCTCTGGAACTACTACTGTGGTTCGAGTCAAGGTAGAAGAACGCGCTCCCCTCACGTATGTTTTACCTATTCTGAGGTCTTTCAGTGGTATCAACTAATCCAACTTTAGTAAAACCGATTAATCCTTTGCAGCCCTTACAAAAACTGCTGCAAAGCAGAAGCAAGGGGCGCGTCAAGACTCCAACGCTCCTGCAAATGGAGGCTGTGGAATGTGGTGCTGCTGCTTTAGGAATTATTTTAGGTTACTATGGTCGGATTGTACCCTTGCCAGAACTGCGTCGAGCGTGTGGTGTTTCTCGTGATGGTAGTAAGGCCTCTAACATGCTCAAGGCTGCCAAAAGCTACGGACTCCAAGCAAAAGGCTTCAAAAAGGAACTAAAGCAACTGCAAGACCTGCGCCCTCCTCATATTGTGTTTTGGAACTTCAATCATTTTCTAGTAGTGGAGGGATTTAGCTCGTCTCGTGTTTATCTTAATGACCCCGCTACTGGCCCGCGTCATCTGTCTTTACAAGAGTTTGACGAGGGGTATACTGGAGTGGTGCTGGTGATGGAACCAAGCGCAGAATTTACGAAAGGTGGCCGTAAACCCAGCATGATCTCATCGTTGTGGAAACGATTGCAAGGTTCTGCTGGTGCTTTAGTTTATTGCCTAATAGCGGGATTTTTCTTGACTATCATTGGGCTGGCGATACCTGTATTTAGCCAGATTTTTGTAGACGAGATTTTGGTTGAACAACGGCAACACTGGTTGCGTCCCCTGATTTTGGCAATGGCGATCACAGCCGGACTCCAGGGGTGGCTAACGCTACTACGGTTACGATATCTGCGTCGCTTGAAGATTAAGTTGGCTGTCGGGATGTCAAGCCGCTTTCTCTGGCATATTCTGCGTTTACCTGTTAGCTTTTACGCCCAACGCTTTGCCGGAGAAATCAGTAACCGTACCAGTCTCAACGACCAAGTTGCTGATGTCCTTTCAGGAAGTTTGGCGACTACTGTCATTGATGCGGTGATGGTGATTTTTTACGCGCTGATCATGTTTCAGTATGATTGGGTACTGACCTTGGTGGTAGTTAGTTTTGCTGCTATTAACGTCTTAACTTTACAGTGGATTTCTCGACAGCGCGTAGATGCTAATCAGCGATTGATACAAGAATATGGTAAAGCTGCTGGCGCAGCGATCGCTGCTCTCCAAAGTATAGAAACCCTCAAAGCATCAGGATTAGAGTCAGATTTTTTTTCTCGGTGGTCAGGTTACTACACTAAAGCTCTCAATTCTCAGCAAGAATTGGGCGTAACAAATCAAACATTTTCAGTATTGCCTACCCTCTTATCTGCTCTTTCTTCGATGCTTCTGTTAGTTGTAGGTGGTTTACGAGTAATGGATGGACACCTCAGTATTGGAATGCTCATAGCTTTTCAAGGTTTAATGCAGAGTTTCGAGGAACCTGTGAACAATCTCGTCAACTTCGGCAGTTCCTTACAAGAACTTGAGGGTAACTTGATTCGTCTGGATGATGTCCTAGACAACCCGACAGATCCGCAATTGGAAAAGAGAAGACGGGGAGCAGAGGGGCATGGGAGCCAGTGCGTTGCGGAGGTTCCCTCCGTTGTAGCAACTGGCGTGGGCAGGGGAGCAGGGGAAGTAAATTCTTCCTCATCTCTTCTGCCCAGATTACAGGGGTATGTTGAGTTGCGGAACATTTCATTTGGCTATAGTCCCCTTGAACCTCCCTTAATTGAAAACTTTAACCTGTCAATAAAACCTGGACAGCGAGTAGCCTTGGTAGGTGGAAGCGGTTCTGGTAAGTCTACCGTTGCCAAAATTATTAGTGGGCTTTACGAACCTTGCACAGGAGAAATTCTCTTTGATGGTAAACCCAGAGAGCAAATTCCCCATGAATTACTCACTAATTCTGTTGCAATGGTGGAGCAAGATATCTTGCTATTTAGTGGCACTGTTAGGGAAAACTTGACCCTCTGGGATGCCACGATCGCAGATAAAAATTTGATCCGTGCTTGTAAAGATGCTGCTATTGATGATGTGATTCTCTCAATGTCTGGAGGATACGACGCAGAACTGATAGAAGGGGCTGCTAATTTAAGTGGAGGTCAACGACAAAGATTAGAAATTGCCCGTGCATTTGTGAATAACCCTTCAATACTTGTCATGGATGAAGCTACCAGCGCCCTAGATGTAGAGACGGAAAAAAACATTGACGAGAATTTGCGGCGACGGGGATGTACTTGCATTATTGTCGCACACCGATTAAGTACGATTCGGGACTGTGATGAAATCATCGTCCTGGAACGCGGAAAGGTAGTGCAAAGAGGTACTCATAAACAATTGTGGGAAATTGAGGGTGTGTACTCGCGGTTAATCTGCACTGAAGGGGAAGCTTTGCAGGAAGGGTAAGGGAGCAGGGGAGATAAAATTCCTAACCACTGACAAAATAATTATGATGATACAAGGGCAACTTTACCAAGTTACAGGCAATGAGCCGATACTGCTGGACGATCCTCACAAAGTTTGGGTAATTCAGTCTGGCGCGATCGCATTGTTTGCTGTCACAGTTAAAGATGGTGTTCTCGAAGGTACTCGCCGTTATTTATGCAGTTGTAGTGTGGGGGAGGCTCTTTTTGGCACGGCTAATCAGCACCGCCAAATTTTAGCAGTACCAGTTGGAGAAACAGAAGTACTACAACTCCATCAGGAATGTTTCAGTGAATTAGTAGCTAATGCAAATGCAAAAGCGATGCCTACGGCGAGCTTTGCTAACGCTTGGGTAGAAAATTGGCTTGGGCAACTTGGTAGTATATGCCAGTTTGCCACACCAGTAATTCAAGTGAGGGCTTCTGAACAGGCAAGATTTTCTTTGAACGCTGGTCAGACTTTCCAGCCAGAAGCGGGTGTTGTTTGTTGGGTACAGCTTCAGGAAGGGACTGTCCGCTTTTTAGGGTTTGAGGATTTGACTTTGACAAGCGCAGCAGGAACTTTTTGCCTCAGCGATAAAATCTGGCTAGAAGTTGTGGATGGGGTTCAACTTACCACTCTACCTACTTCAGAAATCTGTAATTCGGATACTCTCCTTTTAGGGCTGTCGCAGTTTAATACTCAACTTTTATACTCTATTGACCTTTTAGATCAGCAAGAAACGGAGGATGAACTACAAAGGTTACGCGATCGCCAACGTCTCAATCGCCAAGTTACAGCAGAGGCTTTAGGGGAGCTAGCATCGACTCTAAATTATCAAGACGGAGACTTTTTCCTAGAAGGCACACCTTTGTTAGTTGCTGCTGGTGCGGTAGGAAAAGCTTCGGGGGTGAAAATTTGCCCTCCTGCTCGCTCGGAGAATATGAAGCGGGTTAAAGAACCTTTGGAAGCAATTGTCCGGGCTTCGCGCATTCGGATGCGGCGGGTGTTGTTGCGGGATAATTGGTGGGAAAAGGATTCTGGACCTCTAGTAGCCTACACCAAGCAGGACAATCGACCAGTTGCACTGTTACCGATATCTGCAACTAGCTATGAAATATTTGACCCAGTTGAGCAGACTCGCTTAAGAGTAGATGAAAGTAGAGCCGCAGCGCTGGCTCCTGTTGCTTATATGTTTTATCGGTCTTTGCCCGATAAGGCACTCAAAGCTTTAGACTTACTCCAGTTCGCATTTAAAGGACAAGGAAGAGAACTGCTTGCTATTTTATTGACTGGCATTACCGTAACATTACTAGGTATGCTCACACCCCAAGCAACTGCAATTCTCATGGACAACGCAATTCCAGATAGCGATAGGGGACTATTGCTACAAGTTGGATTAGGCTTGCTAGTTGCAGCTTTGGGGACAGCTGTATTTCAGCTAACTCAAGGTTTTGCTATTCTGCGAATGGAAACGGCTTCTGACGCTTCTACTCAAGCAGGTGTGTGGGATCGGTTGCTTAATCTTCCTGTATCCTTTTTTCGTCAATACACAACAGGTGACCTTCAATCTCGCGTATCATCGATTACTACGATTCGTCGTCAACTCAGCGGCAAAACCCTAATAAATCTGATTACCAGTCTGTTCGCACTATTTTACTTAGGACAGTTGTTTTACTACAACTTCAAATTAGCCTTAGTTGCTGTTGCTGTTGCAGTAGTTGCGATCGTTGTTACTAGCCTCTCTGGTGTACTCCTCCTGCGTAAGGTGCGTCCACTGCTGGAATTGCAGGGAGATATTTTTGGACAGACTGTACAGTTAATCAACGGAATTTCTAAACTGCATGTTGCTGGTGCTGAGGATCGTGCCTTCGCTTCTTGGAGTAAAAACTACTCTCGGCAAGTCAAACTTGAACTCAGTACACAGCAAGTTGAAGACTTTGTGGCACTTTTTAATACCTTGATGCCCACACTGACTTCTGGAATACTTTTTTGGTTTACCATTAGTTTGTTTGAAGAAGCTCAGACTTCAGGAGGTATCGGACTATCTCTTGGTACTTTCCTGGCTTTCAACGCAGCCTTTGGCAACTTTATTAGAGGAGCCACAGACCTAAGCAATACAGTTACTGATGTTTTACAAGTTGTTCCTCAATGGCAACGCACCCAGCCAATTTTGGCAACCATACCGGAAGTGGATCTCAGCAAAGCCGATCCAGGCAAGCTCGTCGGCAGAATTGTTGTGGATCATGTAACATTTCGCTACCGCAGTGATGGAGCGCTGACGTTGGATGATGTGAGTATCTCTGTGGAGCCTGGGGAATTTATTGCTTTTGTTGGGGGATCTGGAAGTGGTAAATCGACAATATTCCGCTTACTACTAGGCTTTGAAACTCCTGAATCTGGTACTGTTTACTACGATGGTCAAGATTTATCTGGTTTAGATGTAGACGCTGTACGCCGACAGTTGGGTGTGGTTTTGCAAGGTGGGCAACTGACAGCCGCTTCGATTTTCGATAATATTGCTGGTGGCGCTCAAATTACTCTAGATGAAGCCTGGGAAGCTGCACGGATGTCTGGCTTTGCTGACGATATCGCAACCATGCCAATGGAAATGCATACAGTGATTAATGAAGGGGGTGGCAATCTTTCTGGAGGACAACGACAGCGGTTATTGATTGCTCGTGCTTTGGCATTAAAACCCCGTATTTTGTTATTCGATGAGGCTACTAGTGCGCTCGATAACCGAACCCAGGCAATTGTTAGTGAAAGTTTAGATAAATTACAAGTTACCAGAATAGCGATCGCTCACCGACTTAGTACAATCCGCAATGCTCATCGCATCTATGTACTTCAAGCAGGCCGGGTTGTACAACGAGGAACTTTTCAGGAGTTAGCTGCTGTTGAGGGGCTGTTTTCCCAGTTAATGGCTCGGCAAATGGCGTAGTTATATCAATCCCAGGGATAAAGTTTTTCAGCACGGCTAAGTCCTCACAGCGTTATCATTGCACTATGCTGCCGAAAAAGGAGATGTCAGTCATGTTTGCTCTTATTTCTCCAGACAAGACTCAATTACCTCCTGGTGCTGTAGTACGCCTACCTGCTACTTGGCAAGAGTACCAGCAGTTATGCGAACAACGGGGAGATGGGTCAATTCCACGTATAAAATTCCGTAGTGGAGAAGTATTGCTGATGTCCCCATTACCAGTACACGGTCGAGATGCCCATTTACTGGCCAACATTGTGACTGCGCTATTAGATCACGATGAGCGAGAATATGATGCGTTTACACCAGTCACCATGAGCTTACCCCAAGAAAGCGGTATTGAGCCAGATTATTGCTTTTATATCGACAACTGGCAAGCTGTATCAGGGAAAAAGCGTATCGATTGGCAACAAGACCCACCTCCCGATTTAGTGATCGAAATTGATGTCACCAGTTATTCTGATGTCAAAGATTATCTCCCATATCGTATTCCTGAAGTTTGGTTATTTAGAAATCAGCAATTATTGATTCATCAACTACAAGGTGAAGATTATAAACTACAAACCCACAGCCGCTATTTTCCTGACTTTGATTTGTTAAGTGCGATTGCTCGTTGTGTAGAAATTGCTTATGAGCGCAATACCAGTGCCGCTATCCGTGATCTTAAACGAAGCTTACCACCAAGCCACTAAGTAGCTTGGCAGTAATCCTCAAGAATACCGCCAGAAGCTCTTGGGCAGAGACTTGAGACTGACGGTTTGCGGTTCAGGTTTCGATACTTCTGTAGTTTGTGGAACCGTTGCAGAAATGGGTGATAATAATGAGTTAAGGATTTGTTTCTGGTGGTCGATATCCTCAACTGTTCTGTAAACCCTGGTAGGATCTATCTGCATTCCCAAGGGTGTCGGAACGATTTGCAAATATTCATTGAGAGCAGCAATATACCCCTCATGAAAATTTCTCACTGCAAGGCAAGGGCGCATGATATCTAGTAGTCGTATCGCACGTCTGATTTCAGAAACATTGCGACTACCGTCCATCTCAGATTGGCTTTCCTGATAGCCCTTAGCTTTCTTTTCAGCTACCAACTGATAATATTTGAAAATTGCCTGTTGATTACTTGTTAAAGAATGTACTTTCGTTTGAGAAGAATATCCAACTCTGCCCCATTCGACAGTCAATTGATTACCTTCGACTTTCGCTGACCAAAATTTGTTACTGTTGCGAACAGCATCTACAAATACGAGATATGTTTCCATTATTTTGATAGTTTAATTAACAGGTGAACACTAAAGCTAGGGTGTAGGGGTTAGGGTGTAGGGTGTAGTGCTGAAGACAGTAAAATTTTAGTTGCGCTATTGGAGTTCAACATCTTCTTATTTCCCTACACCCCACACCCCACACCCTTCTTGCTTAATGATTCACCACAGCTTGGGCATTGCCCCACCGTATTTGATGTTGCAATGCTTCTAGCAGAGTTTCAGCTTCATTAATCGTTAATCTTTCTAGTTGATTACAAACATCAAACAAATCTTGTGGGAGAGAATCTGCAATCACCAACTCATACAACGCATTTTCCAATGCTGTCGTAACTAAGTAATCAGTTGGGTTTTGTTCTTCCTGCATGAAAACATAAGTAGACAAAGTTATACGAAGTAAAAGTTTCGTTTCTCTATCTAACTTTTCTAAATATGCTCCGTACTTTTCAACCAATTTATCAATACGGTTGGTTTGCCCGTAATATGTTACTAAGTCTGACATAGGATTTGCCTCTACTTTTCTAACCAATCTTCCCGAAAAATTTTTACTTGCCGTTGTTTTTTATGGCTTTGATAAGCTATCAACACACTCACAAAAAAGCCACTGCATTCAACTATTTGGATGACTTCGCCTTTTGTCCAGCACCGTTCGCTATCGTTCCAAAACTTAATTGTGTTACCTACCTTATAAGTGGCTATTTTGGTGCTAATCGACTGAACATTTGTGAATGCAGGTAGTTTGTCCTGCATTATTCACCATCCTTGTTAAGTGTTACTATTTAATAATTCCCAACAAGCATCTCTCTTATCAGATTCAGTAAGATTTTGATTCTTCAGGACTTCCACCAGCTTATTTCCTGCTTCTATCTGTTGAGGTGTATGCTCAATCTGTGGAATGAATTGCGGGTTATCTTTGTCTATCCGGTCTTGGCTGAGTTGCATAAAACTGTTCTAATTATTTGTCATTAGTTTTTCGCGTAGCGTTGTTTCCAGCAACCAAAAAAAACAAGCAATCGCCTCCGCTAAATTGCAAAGGCGATTCCTTAATCAATTCAAATTAAAACGAGAAGTTCTCAACGACTTAGCAGCCTTTACCGACACAGCACTAGAAGCAGCCCTGGCAGTTTTCGCCCACGTCTGCATACGTTCGACAGCCGCCGCATCTTGGACAGCAAGTGGTGTGATGGTTTGCCGACACGCTTCTAAATCACCAAGCGTTACTTTTTGCGGTCGCCCTTCGTCAAATGCCAGTAGTGCAGATTCGGCTGCAAGGGTTTCTAATTCTGCCCCAGAAAACTTTGCGGTGTTGGCTGCGATCGCCTCCAAATATTCATCCTCAACGCTGATACCGAATCGCTCCAGGTGAATCCTCAGAATCTGCGCTCGTTCAGGTTCAGACGGCAAATCGACAAGAAAATTTTCGTCAAAGCGGCCTTTCCTCTTGAGTTCACTTGGTAACGCTGACGGGTCGTTGCACGTTGCCACAACGAATACACCACATTGTGATTCGGACATAAACGTGAGGATATTGCCCAGGATTCTTTGTGAAACTCCAGAGCTATCACCCTGTCCTGATAAGGCTTTTTCGATTTCGTCAAGCCATAGGACACACGGTGCGATCGCTTCGGCAGTTTTCAAAGCCCTACGGACATTCCCTTCAGATTCCCCAACCAGTGAACCCAACATTGATGCAATATCAAGCTGGAGTAGTGGTAAATTGAGAATATTAGCGATGTTTTTAGCGCAATGGGTCTTACCCGTTCCGGGTGGGCCAGCTAGTAGCACACCTTTAGGCCGTGGTAACGAGAGCGATCGCGCTTCTTGTGTGAACAGTCGCCGCCGCCGAGTCAACCACTCGCGCAAGTTATCGAGTCCCCCAAAGGGAATTGTTGCAGGTTTCCCCAACTCGATGCCCATTTGAGACAGCAGCCGGGTTTTGTACTCGACCACCTTGGCAATAACGCTGGCATCAATAGTAATGCCATTGCTGCTCAAACTCTCTTTGACCGTGAGCCTCAGAAAATCGCTGATTTCTTCCAGCGTTAGCCCTAAAGCTGCCCTAGCAAGAGTTTCTTTGTTGTCGTCCGACAGCAAGATTCGGAATGAAACTTCCTGTTCGGAGGCTGATTCCTTCAAATACTGCAAATAGGAATCAAGATGCTCCTGGACTTGTTCTACAGTTGGCAGTGGTACTTCACCGTAGGGAATTAGCCTCACCAGAGACTCATGCAACTCAATGTTTTGACCCAGGAAGATAATACGTTTTTCTGTGGGTTTGAGCCGGTGGTACAGGTTTTTGACTCTGGTGAGGATTTCCCAGGATAACTGCGGCGAGTTCTTTCCCACAAAGGGATGCACATCACCCAGGATGAAAACACCCACACCATCAAAATTGTTGATGTACTCAAAGATGTACAACAACGGATCTGAGTGGGCAGGACGCTTGTACTCTGGTACTGGCTTAAATACTAATCCACCATCATCAGCAATCAGGCATTGCTCTAAACTCGATACTCCCAGATTCCAGAAGAACACCGGACTTTCGAGTTTCTCTTGTGCCTGGGTTGTGAGCCACTGGATGATGGTGGCTTCTTCCGGGGCAAGCACCTCTAACGCAACGATAGGGATTTGAGAATCCAGGGTGCTGAAAATGTTATTTAGGTTCATTTTGTTTATACGGTAACGGAGATAGTTCTTCGTGGGTAGTTGCTATCTGAACAACCACTTCATAAAAATCGGCATCGCCGCAAAAAACCTCTGCTACTCCGCCTTGCTCTGGATATGCGATCGCCGAGGCAATAGTATTCAGCAGCACACACAACCCTTCAGCATTCCCCTTGATGATCACGGGTTGATGTGATTTTTGCTGTGCGTAAATATGGATAAACGGATATTCTTGTGGTAATTCATTCATTGCTGTAGGGGGAACTCTTGATTCCCCCTGCTCTTTCCTATTGGCGTAATCGTGTTTGGTGATTAGAATTAGCCCTTAATTGTTGGGTTTGGGCTTCGTCTTTGAAAGTGCGATTGCCCTCCACAACACCCAACGCCTCCTCAAAAGGCTGCGTCGCTTCCAGGCAAGATAGCCCTTCAAAACCCTCAGCTTCTACCTTTACTTGACCAGTTTGACTATCGAAATGTATCAGTATTGAGCGTTCCATTTTTATCTCCGTGCGTACTGTTTTACTTCCTGGTGTCCGGCAAATGTTAGCCGTAGGGTTTGTACTGATCCTTTGGTTTCTTCGCTGATAGTGCATTCGCCAAACTTTTCGCGTAATTCTTCAGTTTTGGCTAATACCATGCGTTTGCCATAGGTTTGCATTAGCTGGTGGCTAAAGAAGTTTTCACCCAGTCGAGGCTCTGTTTCATACTCATCGTGTATAACATCATACACACCGCTATTTTGATTCCACCGAAAACCAATGTCTGCACGGGCTTTAATTGTTTTCCCCTTAACAATGATTTCTGCACTTTGCTCATCGACATCCCCGTAAAATCCCGTTAACGGCTGCGGTGTTTCGTAGAACTGTGGCTGGAGTTCTAAGTCTTTTAAGGCTTGCACTAAACAATCACGATTGGTTAGCTTTGTTCTAACTTGTGTAAAATGTGACATAAATTATCTCCTTAATGCTTGAGTTGGCAGTGATACACGGACAGTAGTGACCGAACCATTTGTAACGGTTTCCACTACTTCACCACCGATTTGCGTAGCAAGTTTTGGTAAGTACAAGTTAATGTATTGTGCTTGCAATCTCGTTAAAAACTGTGGCCCTAGCCCCAGTCCTTTCTGCGCTTGCCCGTGGCGTTGGTCAAATTCGGAAATGATACATTCGTAGTCAGTACCGTTCCTGTAAAAACCTAAGTCATTACTTGAGGGACTGATTTGATTTCTTGGCACAACTATGTGAGCTACTTCTTGACGTTTATCTCCATGCCATCCGTACAGATTCACTGGCTTGTCGTGAAGCATGGGAAAGAAGCCGAATCTCTGCAATGCTTCGACCAAACACGACTGGTCTTTGAATTTGACTGCGATTTTTGAAAAGTGCGACATATTTGTAAAATTTGAGAAATGCTAGTAGTGCGATGTTCTTTGCAAGGTGTTAATGTGGATATCGCACTTTTAACCAGAGTATTGGTGATTTAAGTCAAGGGCGGTTCACCTTCGCCCTTGACCGTTTCTAACGGAACTTGAACGACTTAACAGTGGCTTGAGTTAACCCAACGTCACCACTCGCCAGCTTTTGCAGATTTCGCTGCTCATCCAGTAACTTGGAGTAGATTGCATCCACTTTCGTCTGGAGTTGCGATCGCCCTTCTGAACTTAAATTTTTCTGGGTAATCGCTGGCTCGTTGACAATGGAGTCTAGATGCTCCCTTAACGGGTGACAAGGCAGTTGAAGATGAGATGTGGCAACAATTTGAGAAAA
>NZ_CAWUDM010000045.1:0-51546 GCF_963920855.1 Nostoc sp. CCY0012
TGTTACTGTTTTTTCAACTTGAGACTCCAAAAAGTTTTCTGCACCACTAAGCTGTAAAAGAGTCGCTTCTGTCTGCTTGCGTTCTAGGTTCTCAACCCGCAGTTGTTTAATTCGCATCTGTAGCGCTTCATTTGCTTCCTTCAAAGCAGCCTGCGCTCGTTTACGATCAGTAATATTCGTTAAAGAACCACATATTTCTCCTTGATCTTCAGAACGGGCTGATAACTCTAACCAGACAATCTCTGAATTTTTATGATGAAAACGTAATTCTCTACCTGCTAAATCCTGGTTATCATACATTTGACTCAAAAAATTCAACCAAACTTCTCGATCTTCGGCATGGAGATAATCATCGATGGGGCGATTTAAACATTCCTCAGCACTATAACCCAAAGTCATTGTCCAAGCTTTGTTCAAAAGTGTAATATTACCTGCTTGATCACATTTAAATACAATCTCACGTAGATTTTCAACTAACTCTCGATAACGCCGTTCTGATTCTGATATTTTTTCAATTAAACGATATTGAATCTGCGTATGCAGCTCGTTCTCAGCTAACAAATCTGGCTTCATAAACTTTTATATTGGTAGAAGTGACAGGAATTATTAAAAAAGTATTTCTATCATTCCCAAGACCCTATGAGATAAGCAAAGCTACTCGTAGCAATTTGTAGGGATAGAATTAACTATTCCCTATCTCTACGAGTAAAATTGCTATTTACAGAAATTTCTGGTTTAGATGGTAACAGTTAGCTGTAGATGACTGAGTAGTTCTTTGTGGGTTATTACTTCTGCATACAGCGGAAAAATATTACTACAATAAAACTCTTGCTCAAATACGGTACGGGCTGAAGTGCAGTCTGACAAAATTGTCACATGATAGCCTTTTTCGTGGGCAGATCTACCAGTAGAATCAATACATATTGATGTTACAGCCCCTGCTATAACAACCTCTGTGATTTCTCTCTCCTGAAGAATTTCACCCAGATTAGTATTGATGAAAGCATTAAATCCGCGTTTACCAGGTACTTCTAGTATTCTTTTTTGAAAAGGTATTAACTCCTTAATTGTTTCTGATCCCAGAGTTCCCATTTGAAAGGCATTGACTTCTTTAATTGTTTTCAGAATACCAATTGGCTCAATTAATTCTTCATAGTTAGGGGTAAAAAATATCGGAGTCGTGACTATTAGTGCAGATGTGGAAAACAAACACTCCAGAAGATGAACTGTATTTGATATGACATTTGTAACTTTCGATGATTCCTCTACCACTCGATATAAAATGCCATCCGGTGAAAAATAATCATTTTGATATCCAATAAGAATCAAAGCTATTTTTTCAGATTCCATAGTTTGTTTATTATGTTATGCGATATTATTGTTGAAGTTTTTAGTCAAATTTGATTTTGATAAGGTTGGTAGAAAAAGAAAGCACGCATCCTGAAGATATTTATATTGTAGTACTTACTCGCTTAAGCGCTAATGTAATTTTTACTGATTTTTATCTAATTTCGATCTTTTTGGCTCAGAGGTAGGGTTTAAAAATAAATAAATAACCTACACTCAATCAACTTTTTGATTTCTTTAGATAAAACAGTTTAATTATGAAATATCTTTATGAAATTTCAGATATAAATTTTATTATTTTCTTTATATATTATTAATTTGATTTCAATTTTGCAGTTATAATTCCATAATGCCTAGAAAATTTAGCACTTACAAAGTGACTAGCAAAGATTTGATTATAAATGGAAAAAGACGCCTTAACGTTGATTACCAATATTAATAGACTGCAACATTTTTTCGCGCTTTTTACGGGCAATTTCTTGTAAATCAACAGTTCTATCAGTCTCATCCACAATTTCACCAGTAATCACTTCCAGCACATCTTCCAAAGTGACTACACCAGCAACATCACCGTATTCGTCAACGACAACTGCTAAATGTTCACGCGCTTCTATAAAGTTTTTTAATAGTTTATCTGCTCGAATTATTTCGGGAACAAAGTGGACTTTCCGAGCTAAATTAGCGATTTTTTCATCGTTATTACCTTCTACCATCGCTGTGAGTAAATTTTGTTTTAAGGCAAAGCCAATAACTTGATCTATAGATTCATCGACGACAATAATTCGGGTATGTTGGGAGGCAATAATATCTTTTTTTGCTTCTGTGAGGGTCAGGTGACCGCGTATATATGTCAGCATAATTCTGGGTGTCATCAAGTCGGCTGCGGTGACATCATTTAATCTAAACACCCTTTGAATCATTTCTGCTTCATCACTTTCAATAATTCCCTCTTGTTGTCCAATATTTGCTAGTAGTTTAATTTCAGCTTCATTGGTTGTTGGTCGTTTTTTGACTTTAAAAAACCTTGCCGTCAAATTTTCAATGATCCACACTAAAGGTGTAAAGATAATCGAAAGTCCGGTGACAGGTAAAGCTGCTAGTAAAGCAATTGATTCTGAATAGCGTTCTCCAATTGTCTTGGGAATGATTTCTGCAAAAATGATAATTAAAAAGGTGAATACTCCCGAAAATATCCCCAGCCAGGTATCGCCTAAAATTTGAGTAGCAATGCTACCTGTAAGAATACTGCCAACTATATTGAAAATATTATTAAGTATGACGATGGTGGCAATTGGTCGATTCATATTTTCTCGAATTGCCAAAAGCGCCACAGCAGAAGGATTGTTTGATTGTGCTAATTGTCGGACTCGCAGAGGAGACACAGAGAACAGCGCAGTCTCTATGCTAGAACAAAGCGCTGAACCGATAATCACAACAAGTACGACGATAATAAGCTGGAGCATACAGTTTCCCAAGTATGGGAATGGTAAAGTTGGGGCTAGCGATCGCTAATTGATGCGCTATCTTAAAAATTTGAGTATGGTTTTTCTATTTTACCCGGAATATCGGGAAAACTACCCCCAACTAAAAACCACCAATTTAAACCAAATATTTCTTTAAACGTTCTGCGAGAACTTGCACATGAGGTTCCAGCACAAATGAGTAGTGATGTCCAGGTACTTTACAAATCTCTATTTCATCTGCTGCTAGTACTGAAAACAACTCAACCCAGACTAAAGTCGGGTCTGGAGCCATAATATGTTTTTCACTGGCTCTAAATATAGTGACTTTTCCTGGATAGGGACGACGTTGGTAGGCATAGGTGGCTTTTAATGTGCCTACAAGCACTTCTAAAATCCGGCGATTATTTTGCTGCTGAACGGTTGGCGGGAATATTTGGGCTTTTTTGGCTTTGTCGATAATATAGTCGATTTTTTCTTCTATATTCAGGTGGGCAATTTCTTCAGGCTCTACTAAATTATCTTGACCAAACATACCGCCAAAGACGCGAGATACAACCCCTACTAAGTAAGAATTATCAATTTCTTTGGCTTTGTCTAGCAATATTGGGACATAAGAATCTAACACTGCTAATAAAGAAACTTCTTGCCCCTGCTGGACTAATTGTTGCGCTACTTCATAAGCAACAACGCCCCCAAAAGACCAACCACCTATTTGATAAGGGCCTTCTGGTTGAACTTTTTGTATGGCTTTGACGTAAAGACTCGCCATATCTTCTATTGTTTCTAGGGGTGGTTTTGTTCCATTAAATCCTTGAGCTTGTAACCCATAGAATGGTTGCTCAGTACCCAGGTAACGAGCTAAATCGACGTAGCATAAAACATGACCTCCCGCTGGATGAACACAAAAGAAGGGACGTTTACTGCCTTGTGGTTGCAGAGGAATAATTGGAGAATCAAAATCTACTTCGTCTGATGAATTGATAACTTCTGCTAATTTTTCAATTGTGCCATTGGCAAACAAGGTGGCTAAGGGTAAATTTCGACCAAATTGCTTTTCTATGGCATTCATTAAATGAATCGCTGATAAAGAATTACCACCAATTTCAAAGAAGTTATTGGTTACACCCAGAGGTGAGATATTTAAAATTTCTGACCAAATTACTGCTAATTGCTGTTCTAGCTCATTCCGGGGGGCAATTATAGTTTCATCTCCACTCAAAATAGAAGAGTCGGGTTGAGGGAGAGAACGCCTGTCTACTTTACCACTGGGGTTGAGAGGAAGTGATTCTAGAATTACAAAGGCTGAGGGAACCATGTAGTCGGGGAGGGTGTGCTTGAGAAAACTGCGTAACTCGTTGGGTGTGGGTTGCTGTTGTGGTGTGACAATATAAGCAATTAATCGTTGCTGATTTAAGTGGTCTGTTTGAGTAATCACAACTGCTTCCCGAATCTGTGGGTGTTGAGTTAACGAGTTCTCAATTTCGCCTAATTCAATCCGCAAGCCGCGAATCTTGACTTGATGGTCAATGCGTCCGATGTACTCGATGTTGCCATCGGGTAAATAACGGGCTAAGTCTCCTGTTTTATATAGCTTTTCACCATCAATAAAAGGATGGGAAATAAATCTTTCTTGTGTTAACTCTGGACGGTTGAGATAACCTCTGGCAACTCCTACACCACCAATATAAAGTTCACCTGTTGTTCCTAGTGGGACTAATTGCAGATGGGAGTCGAGAATGTATAACTGAGTGTTGGCGATCGCTCTCCCTATAGGTACACTTTTTAAGGTACTCTGGCGTTGACACTGCCAATAGGTGACATCAATAGCGGCTTCTGTGGGGCCGTAGAGGTTGTGGAGTTGGCATTCCATCCGCGCAAAAAACCGTTCTTGGAGGTCAACTGGTAACGCTTCTCCACTACAAAACACGCGTTGGAGAGATTGACAACTTTCTAAATTTTTGGCTTCGAGAAACACCTGCAACATGGAAGGAACAAAATGCAGCGTCGTAATTCCTTCATGAACAATAGTATTAACTAAATAAGCAGTATCTCTATGTCCTCCAGGTTGCGCCATTACTAAACGCGCCCCAGTCAATAGCGGCCAGAAAAATTCCCACACAGAAACATCAAAACTAAAAGGTGTTTTTTGCAGTATCCTATCTGTGGCATTTAGTTGGTAAGTTTCTTGCATCCACAGTAAGCGGTTACAAATTCCCCGATGGGTGTTCATTGCACCTTTGGGTTTACCAGTGGAACCAGAAGTGTAGATGACATAGGCTAAATCTGTGGAACTGATGCTGGAATCAGGATTTTTATTACTGCTGTGTGAGATAGTTTCCCAGTCAGTATCTAAACAAATTTTCAGGGTGTTTCCAGGTAAATTATTCACCAAATGACTTTGGGTGAGTAGCACATTAGCTTGACAACCATCTAGCATATATGCTATGCGTTCCTGGGGATATTCCGGGTCAATAGGTACATAAGCACCGCCAGACTTGAGAATTGCCAACAATCCCACAACCATTTCCAGGGAACGTTCTACACAAATCGCTACCAGTACATCAGGCTTAACGCCTAAAGTTTGTAAGTAATGAGCTAACTGATTAGCGCGAGAATTAAGTTGTTCATAGGTCAAACTTTCACCTGCAAACGTCACCGCAACAGCATTTGGTGTCAGTTCTACCTGTGTCTCAATTAATTGGTGCAAACATCGAGATAAATCATAGTCAGTTTGCGTATTATTCCATTCAATCAACTGTTGATGGCGTTCAGCGGCATTTAATAAAGGAAGTTGAGCAATACTGGATGAAGAATTATGAGCGATTACGCCAAGCGTAGCGCCAGAGGCGACCGCCTCTAACAAATTCTCAAAATGCCCTACCATTCTCGTTATGGTGGCAGAATCTAACAAATCACAGTTATACAGAAAGTTGCAAACCAGAGAATCAGACAGCGCCACCACTTCCAAAGTCAAATCAAACTCTGTTCGCTGTTGGGTGATATGAAAATACTCTAACTCCGAGTTTTCTCCCCATAAGTGTGAGAGAGTTGGTAAATCTTGAACATCCTCATAAGCAAAAGCCACCTGACAGATAGGAGGATGACTAAGTTTGAAATCTGGTTGCAGTTGTCTGACTAACACAGGAAACGGATAATCTTGATAAGCAATTGCTTCTGTACAGACTTCCTGAACGTGTTTGAGTAACTCCCGAAAATGTAAATTATCAACAACAGCAGACCGAACAACCATCAAATTAGTCGCATTTCCCACCACCGTCGGATTTTGTGCAGCCTGCATCCAACCGACTAAAACATCTTCTTCACCCGTATAACGTCGCAGCAAAACTTGAAAAGCCGTCAAAAGCAAAACAGATAAACTAACATTCTCCGCCTCTGCTAAACCTTGAAGCTGCTGATAAACTTCCCCCTCAATCTTAAATCTCTCCCCTACCCCCTGATAACTCCGCATCGTTGGACGAGACTGACTCATGGGTAAATCCAGAACAGGTAACACCCCAGATAACTTACCTCCCCAATAATCCTCCAGTTCCCTCAGCCGAGAACCCGCCAACAAGCCCACCTCTCGCAACACATAATCCTCATAACTTCTTACCTCCGCGCCTCTATAACTTTGCGTGATATTATTTCCCAATAACTCATCCACACAAACCAACAAAGAACACCAATCACAAGCAATATGATGCACACTCAATAGCAAAACATGGTCTGTAGGAGAACAACTAAATAGAGTAACTCTTGCTACCAAACCCGCCTCTAGGTTAAACGGTTGCTTCACAGATGCGAGTAAATTTTCCTGTAACTCACAATCATTCCACCCAGAAGCATCAACCTGTTCAATAGGCAACTTAGTAATATTACATACTCGCTGCATCACTTGGTTATTTTTTTGATAGTAACCAGTTCGTAAGCAAGAATGGCGAGATAAGAGGTTATGAAAGCCGGTTTTTAATGTAGAGAAATTAATTTGTGATTTTACCCTGACAGCAAAGGCCAGTTTATCAGCCAAACCTTCTGGTGCTAGTTTGTAGAGGAACCATGTTGACTGCTGGACTTGAGACAGGGGAAATGGTTTGTAGTTTTCTGCGGAATTAAGTTCGTGTTTGAGTGTGATTTGCATAGATAATTGTTAATTCGTAATTCGTAATTGAGAAGTTTAGTGATTTTTTTCACGCAGAGGCGCAGAGGCGCAGAGGAGAGTATGAGTAAGTTTCCCCACTCCCTATTCCCTACTCCCCTCTTCTAGTCGCCGCCTAGTTCTACTAATTTGCCGATGTTGAAGTCGATTTTTACCCAGCTTTTGAGTTGTTGCAGGTTTTTCAGTAAAAGTAAGGTAATCTGCCAGTGGTGTAAGGTTAAAAATGGTACTGGGTCATCAAGTTGATAAATGGCATCAGTGCCTCGGATTAGGTTTTTCAACCAAGTTTGTAATTGTTTTAAGGAGCGAATGTCGGTGAGTCGCCAAATTTCGTGATATAGCCAATATGTGGGTTTACTATTTGCTAGAGGTTGCAGTGGTTCTGGTTGAGGAGTTTTTTCCAGATATGCTGCTGCTACGCCTGGGTGATTGTAGAACATGGTAATGGCTGAATGGGTACGGGGATTACATTCAATGGCGTAGACTTGGCCGTCTTCGGCTTGGATGAAGTCGAAGGATACTTGTCCGGTTAGTTTCAAACCTTTGACAAAGTGTTGCACCCATTCTTTGATTTGGGGATTTTCTATTTGTTCGTAGTTGATTTGAAAGGCGGATGAGTTGGAACAGCAATGCAAATTTAATTCTCCATCCCGGACTGTACTATGAGTACATAATTCCTTCCCAGGAATAAACTCTTGCATAATCCAAGGTTTTTCGGGACTGATGGGTAAACTTTTAACAAAGGCGGCTGTGGCTTCTGGAGTGTCGCAGGGAAGTTTGGTTAAGTCCAAGCGGCGCACGGAATCGTAGTCAATGCTTTTGAGGATATATTTGCGGGTTTCTTGACTAAAGTCGAAATTGATTACTTGTTCGGGATCTGTAATTTTAAAAGATTTGGGAACAGATAAACCAAGCGATCGCGCTTTCTCGGTAAAGGCAAATTTATCATCCAGCATTTTGGTGATATCTGCATCAAAATGGAACACTTCACAATATTTTGATAATGCAGGCTTGGCTAATGAATCATAATAGCTAGCCACAGGGCTACATACAGGCACATACACGTCAATCTTTTCTTTTTTGACGATTTCCACCAAAGCCTGAATATATGCTTCTGGGTCGCTTTGTGGTGCGGGAACTGTATAAAAACGACTTACAGCTTTCGAGAATTTATGTCCAGATAACCAGTATTTATGACTCTCAACCAAAATGACTCGGTGCCCTGCTGCATGGAAAGAACGAGCCAACTGCAAAGCCTTTGTCATCTTCGCTCCACTCACCAAGATGGTTTTCGGTTGAGTAGTTACGACAACTTTCTGAATAAATAAATTACGTATAATTGCTATGGGTAGAGATAATACAACTACCAGAGCATTCAAAGGCAAAGCCAAAAACAATAACAATAAAGTAGCGATAGTCTTGAATAAAGCCCATATCTTCACCTTCACAGCCATCACTGGCGTTGTCGATTCAGGCAAAGATAAAGAAATCGATTGTGTCATACTCTGCGCCCCTTTGCGCTTTCCTTCGCGTTCCTTTGCATTTAACAATTCTGAGGATGGGCGACACTAGCCACCCATCCGAAAAAACCTTAAACCAAGCGTCTAATTAAAGTCACCCCATCTCGTATGGGTAACAAAACCTGCTCTACACGTGGATCGGCCGCCACAACACGGTTAAATTGAGCGATCGCCTCACCATTTGCGGTACGTTGATCAGCAGGCAGATATACTTGTCCTTGCAACAAAGTATTATCGACGCAGATTAACCCGTCGACAGTCAATAAGTTAGCCTCCAAAATTATCTGGAAGTACTCTACATACTCCTTTTTATCGGCATCAATGAAGATCAAATCAAATGACTGTTTGGCTGCTGCTAACTTATGGAGTGTCTCTAAAGCCGGTGCTACCTCAACGGAAATCTTCTCACCGTGGGGCGAATCTTGAAAACAAGCTTGGGCAAATTGAGCGACATAGGAGTCTACTTCACAAGCAATCAATCGCCCCTCACTGGGTAAGGCTTCTGCCATGGCTAAGGCTGAATACCCTGTGAACATTCCCACTTCGAGGATGCGCTTGGCTTTGGTCATATGCACAAACATCTTGAGTGTCTGTCCTTCTAAATGACCAGAGAGCATTTCTTGTTCTAGTTGTCGGACTGTTTCTCCATCACTGAAGCGTTTACTCCAATCTTCTGCACTAGTCCTCTGGGCTAATGCTGTCAAGGCACTCGATTCGGGTGTGGTGCAATCATCGAGGTAAGGATCTAATCCTGCTGCTAATTGCAGAGTTTGCCGCAGAGAAGTCAATACCTCTTGAGGGATGTTATTTTCTTCTGCCGTTCTCAGAGTTTGCTGTAACTGCCATACAAGGATGCTATGAGGCGTTATCGGTCTAGCAGTGTGGCGTCCTAAAGTACTGGTCATGTATTTAAACTCCTAGTAGTTTCGATTCTGGAGTTTCAATATAGGCATCAATGCCATCGCCACCACGAGGTAATTTGGCGCATAAACGTTTGTGTTCCGCTAAGACTACATCAAGTTCTTCGCGGGTGAGGTCGTTAACAAAGAAGCACTCACCAATAGGTTTGGGCATGGCGGCGCGTTGTTTACCATCTCTTGTTAGGGTAATGGATTGGGTGGCATACCACAGTAAATCGCCATCTAGTAAAGGATGATCGATTGATAGACCGATGCGGCTCATCAAGCCCAAAATGCGATCGCGTTCTGCTGTGGTAATATATCCCCGTCTAGCAGCGATGGTTGCAGATAAAGCCATGTCTATATTCACGGCATGACCATGAAATAGAGGTACAAGTGGGGCTAATTCCAAGGTGGGACTCCATGTGTGACCATAGGCAATGACGCGATCTAGGTCTAGTTCATGTAGGTTGGGAGTCTCTAATTCCAACATGGTTTTGATGGCTTCATAGTTTAACTTATGAGCGATCGCTTGGAGTTCTTCTGTACCATTTACATAGCCAAAGTGAGTCCGCAGCAAGTCTTCGCCATATTCATCTAATAATTCAAAGACTTCTGAGTTCGCAACTACAGCTATTTTGATTAACTCTGCCATCCCATTACGAACTTGGGCTGTAGGTAAGGTCTTTAAAAAGGAAAAGTCCAAAATAACTTTCTGCGGCGCATGATATGCACCCAAGCGATTTTTTAACTTGCGATGGTTGACTGCAACCTTAATCGCTACACCTGCATCTATCAAACCAATTAATGTGGTAGGAACGCGAATATAGTTACTCTTGCGACGGTAAGCAGCACAAGCAAACCCAGCCACATCTGTGGTTAAACCACCACCCACAACTAAAACTGGTTCTTTGCGAACTAAGCCAAAGTCCGAAAACGCGTCAACAATTTTTTCAAAGGTCGCCAGGGTTTTGGTCGGCTCAGTAATCACAATGGGAACTACAGTAAGTTCAATATCATAATGTTTAAAATATGACTTGATTTGCTCACCGTACAATTTATTTACATTGGCATCAATTACAGTCAAACAGCGGCCAAATTTTTCGTAACTGTCAGCAATTTCTTTGTTATTGATGTCAAATGCACCGTTGACATAGACAAGACTAAACTCAATTTTCTCGTAACCTTCTACGCGAAATTCAGCTTCCGTTGCTGCAAAGGACGCTTGTACATTATTCATTTCTGTTGACCTTGGTGTAACTAAAATTTTCAGAACAATCTAGGCAAAACTATAAGTTTCACCTGTTATATAGCAACCACAAACTGTGCTTTTGTCAGATCAAAATCCATAACCCTAATTATGAATTATGCCAAAGCATTCGCAAGCAGGCTTTCATTCAAAAACCCCATTGCTATTGCTGGCAATGTTAATTAATAACATCACCTATGTATACAAATTTTGTAGGTTAATCTCTCATTCAAGATTACCTTAAGGTTAATTAACTAATCCCATGAAGAAATTATCACCATCATGCTGGCGCTGATGGAAGATTGTTAATTATATTTCAGGAAATTGACTCGAACTTAGATTAACGCCATTCTTTTAATTAATAATGGCTTGCCAATTGTGCGATTTCGCAAAAATTCTATTTTAGAAACCTGCTCAGAGCAACTATTTCCAGGCTTCCATTTGAGATTACAGCCCTGATTAACGTTCTGATCACTGTTATTTAGCATTAGTCCAAAACCTTAACATGAATAAATTGGTGACACTCTGCTGAAATTAGAGTGACGATGTACTTCCAGAAAGTTAACCTGCATTTGGATTAACTCTGCTATGCATCCTACTATATTTATCTATAGTGGATTTTGACTACTTGACTCTGCAAAAATGGGGTCACGGAAACTGTCTAGATAAATTATCTCCAGGTTTCCATTTCAGATTACAGCTCTGATTAACTTTCAGTTCGCTGTGTTTTCGCATGAGTCTCGAACCTTATATCACTAAAATTGTTACACTCTGTCTGATTCAGAATGATAGTGGACTTTTACTTTGATTCAGTTCAGTTACTATTCAGTACCAAATATACTAAGTCCGCAACTCTTGAAAATCAGAAGTTTTTATTCATCAGAGTTACTAATGACACAAATTAGTCTAACGCAATTAAGCGGCAATTTGCTATCAAGACATATTAAAAATATTTATATTTGTTTTTTTGCTTCATAATTTACTATTTCCAGCTAAAGCCATGAATAATTTTGGGGAAAATAATTTAAATAACGTTAAAAAATTAAGTATACAATCTTACATTGTTCATATATAGTTAGTTATTTTTAATACTTAAACAAAATATGTCCTAGGGGGGCCGATATTTTGACAACAATCATGGAGAAAAGATTGAAATTATCGTGTATTGACGACAACAAAAGTAGGCGATATCGGTCGGTGTTATTTCCCAGCCATAATGCGTCATCATAATTAATAGTGCATCTATCTGTTCTCATGCCCATGCAACAGTTATTTCCTGGTGAAGTATTCGCCAAAACGGCCGATTTTGATACAGGCATTCGCCAACTTTTACCTCGATATGACGAGATGTTGGCAGTCATTACCCATTGCTTGCCTGTGACAACTCATCGCATTTTAGAATTAGGCTGTGGGACAGGGGAACTGAGCCTGAAAATTCTCCAGCGCTTTCCCGATGCCCAAGTAATTGCTTTAGATTACTCACCCCGAATGCTGCAATTTGCTGAAACTAAAATCACCGCAGCTGGATATCAACACAGGTGGACTGGTATGGAAGCCGATTTTGGCGAATGGGCAGATAATTCCAGCAAGTTAGGCATTGGTAGCGAATTTGATGCCTGTGTGTCATCTTTGGCAATCCACCATCTTGATGATCAGATGAAGTTAAAGTTATTTCAGCAAATTGCCACCAGTCTCACCCAAGGCGGTTATTTTTGGAATGCAGATCCAGTATTACCGGAATCACCTACCCTCGCAGAAGTTTACAAAGCCGCGCGCGAGGAATGGGCAAGCCAACAGGGAGTTCCATTAACTGAAGTTCGCGCTAAACTTGGCACCAGCAGTACACAAGGGTATTCTAGTCAAGACCAGTTAGCTACTTTAGAGACACATTTACACATGCTGACAGCATCTGGATTTAAAACAGTGACAGTGCCTTGGAAATATTATGGTTTGGCTGTGTTTGGGGGTAGTAGGTAGTAGGGAGTGGGGAGTGGGGAAATCGGGGCCCCCTCTGGGGATAAGGGGTAATGGGGAGTGGGGAGTGGGGAATTTTGGTTTTGTGTTAATAAAGTGTACGCAGCGCAAATTTTAGATTGATTTTACAATATATCCCAGGCGGTTCCTTTATAGCCATAATCAAAAATCTCTGGATGCAAAATTTCTGCCAAAATTTCTAGGGAATCGGCTAATCGTGGCCCTGGGCGGTTAAAGAAGGCATTACCGTCAGTGATGTAAACTCTACCAGCCTGGGTGGCGTGGAGTTTTTCCCACTCTGGACGTTGAGTAAATAACTGGGCTTCTTGGCGAGTGCGATTTAAATCGAATCCACAGAGCATAAAGATAATTATGTCTGGATTGCTATTTATCAGTGTTTCCCAAGGTATGCGAGCCGAAGGTTTCCCAATTACACTAAACTGTGACTGTCCTCCTGCCAAATTAACGAGTTCGGGAATCCAATTTCCCGCAAACATTAAAGGATCTGTCCACTCAATACAGGAGACGGTGGGTAACTCTGTTAAAGAAAGCCCTTGAATTTTTTGCTGACATATAGTCACGCGAGCTTCTAAATTTTCTAAAACCTTAACTGAGTCTACGTCAAAGACGTGACTTACGCGCTCAATATCAGTCCACACGTCTTCTAGAAGATTCGGTTGTAAGGAAATAATTTGTGGTGAAGTATGAATCAGGCTAGCAACAGCTTTTTCTACGTCTTGTAGACTGACTGCACAGACATCACATTGGTCTTGAGTCAAAATGTGAGTGGGCTGTAATTTCTCTAAAACGTCTGTTTTGATGTCATAGATACTGAGCGCAGATTGCAACAAATTATTGACATCATCGTGAATTTTGCTGCTTGCTGCTTGGGAGTTTAAGCGTGGTTGTGTACAAACAGGGAGATTTTGGATTTCTGGAGGGTAATCACATTCATGCGATCGCCCGACAATTTCATTAGTTAACCCTAGTGTTGCTAAAATCTCTGTACCACTAGGAATTAATGAAACAATTCTTACATCTTTATTGGTCATTGAGCCACCTCCAGAAGATCTGCGTATTATTTTTAATTCTTACAAATTTTCCGCCTTAAAGTATCTTTCTCTAGGTGAATCTGCGGCTGTTCTGGTAATCAGTATTTACATGGTTAATTAGTCATAATTGCTCCTTGAGTCAAACAATTTTAGATTTTGCGGATCGCTAAAGCGTAAATCCCTGATCGGAAGAGGCGGGGGGAAAAATCCCTGTCCCGTTCGCGCATTACTACCTTCCCCCCTGCTCCCCACTCCCCTGACTCTTTTGTCCCCTAAGATAAATCTAGGTACTTGTACTATGAAGCAAGTATTGGTAATTATTGTAAATTGATTGTTACTAGCTTAAAGGAATGCTGAATGGGCTTATCAGACAGTCTTTGTTAATATAACCGCCCCTTAACTAAGTATAGAATTTTCATCAAGATATTATCAATCCAAATCCAATTTTTTCTAAAATTGCCTATGCAGCCCTTGTTTTCTGAGACTTTTTAGATGAAGTTGCTTTATTAAGTAACAAATCCCATAAGTACAATTTATTACTATTAATCATGTTTTCTAATGATTCAGAATCAACAGAGAGTATCAACCCTAACAGATTTACCCTAATGGAGTGATGCTATTTTGGAGTCTTCTATGTTATCTGAGTGTTAATCGTTAAAAATATGACCTCCCAGTACAATTTCAGCTGATTCAGAGCCAGTAATTTCTCGAAAGTGTGAGTACTTGACAGACTCAGTATATAAATATAGTTAGAAGATTTGATGAATAAAAATATACTGCCCGGTTATGAAAAACCCTGTGAAGTAATTGTAGTTAACACAGACGGTTCTACTTTTCCTGTAGACCCGCAAGGCAAAGTAATTTCTTTCCGGGGACAACAAATGCAGATGGTAGTGACTAAAGATATTACAGAACCTCAACAAGTACAAGAAGTCTTGCAACTTAAAGAGCAGGAGCGACGCAAACAAAGTCAGGCGCTAGTGCAATTAGCTAGAAGCAAAACGCTTCAACAAGGCAATCTGAATGCAGCACTCAGAGAAATAACCGAAATTGCGGCGCAAACCCTCTTGGTGAAGCGAGTTGGCGTGTGGTTATATAACGAAGACCGCTCTGCCATTGAATGTATCAATTTGTACGATGTGAGTAAAAAGGAACATACATCTGGTAAATATTTTTTAAAAGCGAATTATCCTGCTTATTTTCAGGCGTTAAAAGAAGAACGTAGCATTGCAGTCCATGATGCCATCGAAGACCAAAGAACCCAAGAGTTATCAACGGTTTATCTTTCTGTATTTGGGATCGCATCTTTGTTGGCTGCACCCATTTGGCTTGGGGGTCATTTGGTAGGGGTAGTCTGTCATGAACACTTTGGCGAAGTGCGTCATTGGAATTTGGCGGAAGAAAATTTTGCCGCCTCAATTGCAGATTTTGTCACCCTGGCTCTAGAAGCAAGCGATCGCAACGCCGCGCAAGAAGCATTACGACAAAGCGAGACTCAATTTCGGGCAATTTTTGAGCGTTCGTCCATTGGTATTGGACTGATCAATCTCAAAGCACAAGTAGTGGATATTAATCCCGCCTTGTGCCAGATGTTGGGATACAGCCGCCAAGAACTATGTGGTCAACGCTTCATCAATTACATTGCCCACCAAAAGGGAGATTTAGCAGTTTACAAACAACTAATTTCTGGAATCCATCTAGACGATGGTGAACAACTTATCGTCAAACAACACCTGGAGATGGAAAGACGCTTAATACACAAAGATGGTAGCCTAGTTTGGACTCAAATATCCGTTTCTATACTTCCAGACAGCAATGGTGCACCTGAATGTTTTTTAGCGATGATCGAAGACATTACTGAGCGCAAACAAATAGAGTTAAAACTACGTGCTTCTCAAGCAGCAGCAGAGGCGGGTAGTCGGGCAAAAAGTGAATTTTTAGCAACCATGAGCCATGAACTACGGACACCTCTCAATGCCATTATGGGCTTGTCTCAGTTGCTACAACAAGAAATGGTTGGCTCACTCAATGAGAAACAAAAGGAGTATATAAGTTGTATATACAGCAGTGGTGAACATCTACTGGCAGTAATTAACGATATCTTAGACTTATCTAAAATTGAAGCAGGTAAAGAAGAATTATCTGTATTACCTTTGTCAGTCCCAGAGCTATGTAATGCTGTCTTATCGACAGTCCGCGATCGCGCTATCGAGAAAGGATTACACCTCACAAGTGACATTGATTCCAAAGCAGACGTGTGTGTTGCAGATGCCCGGCGTATCAAACAAATGTTAATAAATCTTTTAACTAATGCTATTAAATTCACCCCAGCAGGTCAAGTTTCTTTACTAGTCCAAAAATTACCTGACGGTATTAATTTCACAGTTTCCGATACTGGTATTGGGATTGATGCCAATCAGTTTCAATTTCTATTTGAGCCTTTTAAACAATTAGACAGTCGATTAAATCGTCAATATGAAGGCACTGGCTTGGGTTTGGCTTTGACCCGCAAGTTAGCCCGGTTACATGGTGGAGATGTCACAGTAGTATCAAAACTAGGTGAAGGCAGTCAATTCACTTTATTTTTACCAGACCAAACTTATCCAGAGTAGGAGATGCATTGTTACTGAAATATTTTATTGTTGTATGGAGTCACGTTGATATGATTCCAAAGCGCCACTGCGAATCATCAGTTGCGGCCAAATTAAGATAAAAAATCCCATCCATGCTAAGACAGGTATGGCAACGAGGACTGTTAGCCAAATAATTTTAAATAATAACCAACTACTGCTAATTAAGATTACACCTGTAAGCAGGATAGACCAAGGCTGACACCACCAAGGTTTGTAGTGCCAGGGACTTAAAGATTTGTGTTCAGACATTGATTGGTCTTATGTAATGAGGGGCTTGCAATTTCCAAAGTATCCCATGTTCGTGAAAAATAGCACAATTACTACTTGCTAGCGTTTTAATTGCGCTCTCCATTCTTCCAAAGATATGTACTTGTTCTCGATTACATCTAAGACTTCGATGACATCACCTGTATTTAAGACACGAAACCAATAAATCGTTGTATTGTGGTCTGGTTCATCCTCAAATACCCGAACTGTGTAGTAGGGATCATCGGGTGTCGGATAACCATCAACAATTGCGCCAACTTTGATTGTCCCTTTGGATAGTTGTGAGATGATACGTGCTTTGCGTTGTACTTGCGGCAACTGCCAAACTAAGTTAAAAGCTGTTTTTTCATCAATTTCTTTGGTAGCCTGAGAAACCTTAACAGCAGTAGATGCGCCTAAATCTACAAAAGATGGTGAAGATTTGAGATTTATTTGCAAATACTTTTGGGGCTTCTGGCTAAGAGCTAACGTATCTGTAAATCCTATTAGCAGAGTAGCCATGATAGGACACCATATTAGTTTTTTCATGCTGTTTGGTATAACGGCAAATCATCCATGTAACAAATTGTAAAACAAAATCAGTCCAGAGTAAAATCGCCTGGATTTTGATCAATGAAGTCTAGATTTTTGACGGCTCCGCGTTTGTAAAACTTAATACATAATTTTTTGTGTTACAAATATTACTAGAACCTAGGCAATCTTTATTTGTATAGCTTATTTCGTGTACGAATAGGAAAAATTTAAGGATAAACACTGTAAAACATACGTAACTAAAAAAACTATAATCAAGCAGCTTATATCTGTAATTTCCCAAATTTTCCTTGCTGGAAATTCGCAGCATAGTGGGTATGGCGATTTTCAGGAATCACTGAGGAAATAACTGTAGCTTCAATTATTCAACCCGCAATTCAAGGAGATGCATCAATGACAACTGTTGTAGGGGAATTTCTCAACTTAAATAAAATTCAGTCTGAAAATAACCCGATCAAACTCACTGAATCTGATACTGACACCATTAAAGAAGTCCAAACTTTGCTGAACCAAGCAGGAATTTATAAGGGTCAAATTGATGGTATCGCAGGTGATTTAACCCAAAAAGCCTTTGCCCAATTTAAAGAAAGTGTTTGGCTAGATTCTCCGGAATTATTAGGGCCAACCACAGCTGCTGCATTGTTGGAGATTGCAGTAAATCATACAGTCATCGAAGAACAAACCCAGAAACTTACACCCATACCTACATCAACTTTAGGCACTAAAACTGGTCGAACCATGAGGTTAGTAACTGGTATGACCGTTTACCAAAATGAATTGATAGTTCCTGGCATACCTCTAACTTGGGGAGAATTTACTCAAGGATGTAACCCTGAAAGAGCGCCAGAATCCAGAGCTATTATTAATAACATTATCAAAACGACTCAAGGTTTTGGCAAAATCCGTGAGAAATACGGTAGTGCTATTGCCATAACTTCTGCTTATCGTCCACCTGCTGTTAATCGACGCATCGGAGGTGCGCGTTATTCCCAGCACATTCAAGGATTAGCAATTGATATTGCCCCTGCTGACGGCAACTTTTCCCGACTTATGGAAATTTGTCGCGCCTCTGATTGCACTGGCTTGGGAAGAGGAATGCATAGAGGTTTTATCCATTGTGATTGGCGTCCTAGTGGTCGTGTAGTGTTTAATTATCCCTAAAATAATGATATTTGGAGAAATTGCAGGCAAGAGAGTCGGGAAAAAGCATAATTTTGACTTATCCCTTTGTACCTCTGCCTGTTTTTTATGTTTCCAAAACTTCACGCAGTAGAGAGGCCAACTTATCAGCACTATCAGGAACTGCGATCGCCTTGGCATTATCTGCCATTTTTGCCAGTTCTGTTGGTGATTGTAATAAATTCAAAACTTGAGTTTGCAATATCTCTGTTGTTAACTCTGATTGCAAAAACGTTAAAGCTGCACCAGCTTTAGTAAATACGTCAGCATTATAAGATTGATGGTCTTCCGCAGCAAAGGGGTAAGGAATCAAAATCGCTGGGGTTCCACACACTGCTAATTCTGTTAAACTCCCAGCACCAGAACGACTAATTGCTAAATTGGCGCGTCGCAACAACGCCGCCATATTGTCGTAAAAAGGCAAGGCTATGTATTGCGGATGTTTGAGGCTATCTGCTTCGGGATCGCGATCGCCTGTTAAATGTACTACATAAGCACCGACATCAAACCAGGCTGGCGCTGATTGGCGCACTAACTGATTGACTGCAACGGCACCTTGACTACCACCAAAAACAACAATTAATGGAACATGATCGGGAATTGGTAAATCCAGGGTTGTATCCAATCCGCCATCTAGGAATTGGGAACGTACAGGAGTACCGACACAGACATTTTGGGCCCGCGGCAAATACTTAGCAGCAACGGCAAATCCTAAAGCTACCGCAGTACACCAGGGGCCAAAAAAGCGCGTTACTTTACCCGGTAAGGCGTTAGATTCATGGAAAACCACAGGTAACCCCAGCGATCGCGCCGCAATCACACTCGGCCCAGCAATATATCCCCCAGTGGTGAACACGCCTTGAAAATTACCTTGTTTGAGGATTCGTCTCACTTCGAGAATCGAAGCAATCAATTTACCCAATATACGTAACGAGGACAAGCCAAATCCTTGCTGAAACCCTTCAACTGCAATAGTATGCAAAGGATACTGTTTGGGGACAAGTTGAGTTTCTAAACGATTGGGGACACCCAGCCACTCAATTTTATATTCTGGCAATTTTTCAGCCAGTGCGATCGCTGGAAATAAGTGTCCACCAGTCCCACTAGCAGCTATTAATAATTTTATTGGTGCATTTGCCATCAACACTCTACCGTTTAGCGCCTAGCTTAACTAAGATAAAA
Source organism: Nostoc sp. CCY0012 (assembly GCF_963920855.1). Taxonomy (NCBI): domain Bacteria; kingdom Bacillati; phylum Cyanobacteriota; class Cyanophyceae; order Nostocales; family Nostocaceae; genus Nostoc; species Nostoc sp. CCY0012. The sequence goes on from NZ_CAWUDM010000045.1 coordinate 19,453, forward strand.
CAATTTCCTGACGTTCTCTACTTAAATCAGTAAACTCTTACCAAATGAATAACATTACTGCATTATTACTGAAACATCAACAAAAATTTCCCAATGGTATTTGGTTAATTTTATCTTTGCTGATTGTTGGTGTAACTAGTAGTTGGCAATCTGTTCAAGCCAGTACACCAGCAAATTTGCTACCCAACTCTTCTTCTGTGGCCAACGCTACACGTACAGAAAAGATTTCTCTGAGGGAACGGCTAATCAACTGGAGCGAAAGCAGAAGAGCAGATACGTTCTCAGAAGAAGTAAAATCGGAACCATCAGTTCAACCCGTTGCTTTGCAAAATGCACCAGCTGAACTCAAAAATTTATTAACACAAATGGATGCCACCGCTAGCAAGGGCGACATCAAAGGTGTGATGCAACTATACAGCCCTACCTTCACTCACGGAGATGGGTTAAATCGCCAAACCTTGGAACAATCCTTGACGGCATTCTGGAAGCGATATCCACAGTTGCGATATAGTACAACCTTGGAATCTTGGAAATCTGAGGGCAACGCTATTGTGGCTGAAACGGTAACTAATATCACTGGGTTATCATCAGCTAACGCTAATAATGTAGCTCTTAATGCCACCATTAAATCCCGCCAGCGGATTCAAGGCGGCAGAATTGTCCAACAAGAAATTTTATCAGAACGTACTCTCCTGACATCTGGTAACCAGCCGCCCCAAATTGATATCAATTTACCTCAGCAGGTGAAGGTAGGCGAGCAGTATAGTTTTGATGCCATTGTTCAAGAGCCACTAGGTGATGATTTTCTTCTGGGAACGGCAGTTGAAGAACCAGTGCAACCTAGCAAGTTTCTCAATCCCACCTCTGTAGATTTGGAATTGCTGACATCCGGTGGACTCTTTAAAGTAGGACGCGCACCATCTACCCCTGGTAATCAGTGGGTTTCTGCCGTGATTCTCCGTGGTAGTGGCATGACGATGGTAACTCAGCGTCTGCAAGTGGTGAGGTAGGAAAAACTTCCGGGGAAGTTAAAAGGAGCCAATGCGATGGGGAGACAGCGCCGTGGGCGGGTTCCCCGACTTGAGGCGACTGTCGTCGGTTTCCCTGACTTGTAGCAACTGGCGTTCAAAAAAGTTTAATTTTGATTGATTTATCTTTGCTTCCCCGACGCTCTACTTTTGTTGACGATTAACTTTGAATTAATCATGATTACTGTAAACAATCAAGTAATTTTAATCACGGGTGCAAGTAGTGGTATCGGTACTGCTTGTGCGAAAATATTTGCGCGTGAAGGTGCCAGACTGATTTTGGCGGCGCGACGTGGGGAACGCTTGCAAGAGGTAGCAGATGCACTTAACAAAATGTACAGTGTAGAGGTTTATTTGTTACCTTTAGACGTGCGCGATCGCTTGGCTGTGGAATCTGCTATTTCTAGCTTACCCTCCGATTGGTCTGATATTGATATTCTGATTAACAATGCTGGTCTGAGTCGCGGTTTAGATAAGTTGCATGAAGGCAACTCTCAAGACTGGGAAGAAATGATTGATACCAATATTAAGGGACTGCTTTACCTCACCCGTTATGTTGTTCCCGGTATGGTAAATCGTGGTCGTGGTCATGTGGTAAATTTGGGTTCCATTGCCGGACATCAAACTTATCCCGGTGGTAATGTCTACTGTGGTACCAAGGCTGCTGTCAAGGCAATTTCTGAAGGTTTAAAACAAGACTTGTTAGGAACTCCCATCAGAGTAACTTCTGTTGACCCTGGGATGGTAGAAACAGAATTTAGTGATGTGCGTTTTCATGGGGATACGGAACGCGCTAAAAAAGTTTATCAAGGAACTACGCCTCTGACTGCCGATGATATAGCTGATGTGATTTTCTTTTGTGTCACGCGATCGCCTCATGTCAATATCAATGAAGTGATACTCATGCCAGTGGATCAAGCTAGTGCCACCCTAGTTAATCGACAAACAGAAAAATAAAGCAAGATTACCTATTTTTTTACTAAACCATAGATAATCACACATGAATTTTCTGTGGTTTTTTATTAAGAGTATGTATTTACATTACTCATTGCTTAACATACGGAAATCTCAAATAAAATGTGTGGGCTGATACAATAATTTCTAAATAACTGTTATAGGCTTTTTAAACCCTTTACTTATACCCTTAGGGCGGAAATTTCCGCTCAAAAAGCACCAGAGCGTTAGCAAATTACCCCGGACAAGGATGATGGGTGTTCATTCACCACAAAGCTTGTAGAACAGGATGAGTAATTTCCAGCGCCCTGGTGATTTACTTTTTTCACTAGTTAAAACAACTTTATCCGAGGCGGCAAATATTTACTATTGCAGCTGTGGTATTCTGTGGTCATCAGCATCGCTGAACACTAAATTATTAAGTATATTTACAAATATATATCCTTACAAGATGACAGACAATTAGAAAAACTGTCAAACATATTTGATGAAGTCTACCTGATTGTCCCATCCACTATTAAAATCAATTTGCTGGGATACTACACAATATTCAAATTTCCGGAGTTTTGTCACCCTGTGCTTACTTCTGTATTACCTACTATCAATGCCCTCAATCAACCGACGAGTCCTGCTTGGGTCGAACAGGCCCTAGCTAACTTAGACATCATTTTGCTTGATCATTCTCACTGTGAACGTAAAGCAGCTGGGGTAGCACTAAACTTTATGTTTCGCTATCCTTCCAATACTAAAATGGTACGGGAATTAACTGCGATCGCCCGCGAAGAACTAGAACACTTTGAACTAGTTAACCAGTGGTTAGAACGCCGGAATATTCCCCTGGCGCCCCTACCACCACCTCCGTACGGTGCTGGTTTACGAGCTGCTGTGCGTCCCCAAGAACCCCATCGCTTCTTAGATACTTTACTCGTTACTGGTTTAATTGAAGCTCGCAGTCACGAACGTCTAGGACTATTAGCTACACATTGCCCTGAGCCAGAATTAGCTGCGTTTTATGGCAGTTTGATGGCATCAGAAGCCAGACATTACGGTACTTATTGGGTTTTAGCCGATACTTACTATGATCGTGCAATAGTTATGCAACGGCTAGATGAATTGGCAATTGTTGAAAGTGAGTTGCTGGAAAATTTGCATCCAGAACCGAGAATTCATAGTTAATAGAATCACGCAAAAGATATGATAATTCAGTTAACACACATCAGGTTGCTAGTCTCCAACTTCAAAGATTGCTTTCTGTTTTATCGGGATGTATTGGGGTTTAATATTGATTGGGGCGACGAAAATAGTTGGTATGCCGAGTTGCACACTGGAGATGGTATCAAACTGGCTTTGTTCAAAAAAGACTTAATGGCTGAAGCCGTCCCCAGCGCCTATCTGCCTTCAGCAAATGACTGCCACAATAAAGTGGCTTTGGTATTCGCCGTTGATAGTGTTGATGAACTATATCAGTATCTCAAAGAAAAAAATGTGACAGTTGTCACTCAACCCCAAGACCGTCCCACCTGGGGACTGCGAACCGCCCATTTCCGTGATCCTGATGGCAATTTGATTGAAATATTTAGTAATTTGGGCGCTTAAAAGTTTTGGTGGTTAACAGATTTGAATTTCTGCGTTATCTAAACTTTTCAGCATGGCTAACCTTGTATCTAGCCAATCATCATCGAACCAACCATAAGGTAAAACATCACCTACAACACTTGTACTAATTCCCATAACCCAGATATGAGCAGTTTGAACAAATACAGGAATTGATGCTAGTTCCTCTTTACTCAACTGGCGAATTGTCTGATAACCTTCAATAAAGCTGTTTCTAACTCCAATGTCTATCTTCATCCTTAGTGCTGCGTGTAAAAATTTTGCAATGTCAAAAGCACGCCAGCTATAACCACACTGATCAAAGTCAAACAATGTTGGTTTATTCTGCGCTGTAAAATGAGCATTACCTGAATGTACATCACCTATACAAATTCCATACTCAGGGGCTTTAAAAGGTAGCCTAAATCCGGCTATTTGGCTGGTAATTTTTTTGATTAATTGTTCAAGGTAGTCTAGCTCATGTTGACGGTGCTTGTAGAGGGGTGTAATTGCTAGTAATGACCTATGAAGTAAATATTCACTATTTAATTTATGTCGAATAAAACTACTCCTGAAGCAGTTTAATTCCTGGTGAATTTCTGCCAGCACTTTTCCCAAAATATAACTTTGGTCAGCATGAAGCTTTGCATTAACTGCACATCCTGGTGCATACGTAAATACAGCCGCATAACGTACACCCTCCGGTGCTAAAACCTCTGTAGTAAAACCATCATCTTTTCTAAGAAGAGGGTATGCTACTGGCTGATTTTTGTTATTTAAAAATGCTAGGATTTCTAACTCAAAACCAATCTCTTCTTTATTTCTCCAACTACATTTATAAATCCGTAAAATATATCTCTCTTGTTCAGTTTCTATTAAATAAGTATCGTTAAGCCCACGTTTATATAACTTACAACTCAGAGGCTTGTTAATGGAGTAGTTATCAAGTACAGTGTCAATTAAAGCTGACCCTTCAGGAATTGAATGAACTACAGGAATAAAAGGTGTGTCCATAAAATGTTGAGGTGGGCGACCTAAATTTCCGCCAAAGAGCGAACACTTAAAATTTCATGATTTCGCAGTGGTTTAATATCAGATATGGGAACGATGACAACAGCGATTGATTCACCAGTTGCATTGAATACTTCTAGAACACATCCTTGTTCGCCATTGCTGGGATGAGGGACAAAATCAATTAAAGTTGCTACATCACCTTTTTTTAATTGATATTCTTCTAAGTTACGATTTAAGGCGACACGCTGGTATAGTTCAAAGTTCATTTGCAGACTCCTTGTTGGGTTTGAGGGTGATAAACTGAAACTTGCCGTCAACAGCCCTTTGCAGCCAAACTGTAATCACTGCTAAGTTTCGCCCCTTTAAGCCGATTAATTCACCAGTAACGCGATAGAACATCCCATATTCATACATTTTAAGAGTACCTCGCAGACAAAATCTCCCACAAAAGCAATTAACTGGGTAAATTGGGATATAGATTCAGAAAAATTTTCTGTGCAAACCTGACCCATGAACAACTATTATCAAGATTTTTTGATTCGTAATTGGGAGATAGGCGATCGCACCAGAGCGGCCTCTGTCATCAGTTATGTACTATCAGAATACGGTTTGGGTTGGGAACCCAACGGCGCAGACAAAGACGTGCTGCAAGTAGAAGAATTTTACTTAGCTACTGGTGGCGAGTTTTGGGTAATTGAACACGAAAAGCAGCTAGTGGGTACGGGAGCATACTACCCTATACAACGGGGAAAAAAAGCCGTAGAAATCCGCAAAATGTATCTTTTATCGAGTGTCAGGGGTTTAGGCTTAGGGAAATATTTGTTACAACAGCTAGAAGCAGCCATCGCCTCCCGTGGATTTCAGCAAGTTTGGATTGAAACCGCCAGTGTTTTGGTGGAAGCCATCAAGTTATATGAAAGTAATGGTTACCAACCAGCAACAGGTGTAGAAACAACACGCTGCGATCGCGTCTATGTTAAAACCCTATGAAACATGAGGGAGAAAATATACCCAGCCCCCACCTATGCCCACCTGGACTAACAATCTCAAAGGCTTTCTCAATTTATTTCTACAATCTAATTGTCCTTTGTGTCAAAAACCTGCCTCTGGCGAATTTTGCTTATACTGTGCTAGGCAATTGCACAACTGTCACCACCAAGACCCTACGACTTTGTGGCAAAAACCAATACCAGTATTTGGCTGGGGAATGTATGGCGGCCCTCTCAAAAGAGCGATCGCCACGATGAAATACGACAATCAACCCCAAATTGCCCGTCCTCTGGGTCAATGGCTAGGAGAAGCATGGTTATCAAATTTATCTCAGTACAAGCCTTTAGTTATCCCCATCCCACTCCATACTAGTAAGCAAAAACAACGCGGTTATAACCAAGCTGCACTCATCGCCCAAAGCTTCTGTCAAACAACTGGGTTAAAATTACAACTCAATGGTTTAGCAAGAGTCCGAGAAACTGAAGCACAATTTGGTTTATCGGCGTCTGAGCGAGAAAATAACTTGGTTGCAGCTTTTGCTGTTAGTCGAGAACTACGCGATCGCCGTTTAAAAATCCCAGTGTTGTTAGTTGATGATATCTATACAACTGGTGCTACAGCCAGATCCGCTGTGCAAACATTCCATGAGTGTGGAATTGCCGTTTTAGGGTTAGCAGCTGTTGCGACTGCCGTTAAAGACAAATATCCAGAGAGTTCCTGGGCAAGCCATAGCTGAGAAATCTATAATTGGTCGAATACCCTGTTTTTGTGGGAACTCTGTTTGATAATGATGAGCAAAGCTTTTGTGGCAGGTTTAAAAAAAGTAATTATCGTTCCTGCCATCTTTTTGGCAATGGGCATGAATCCAAGGGTAGCATTTGCCCAAAATAAATTATACAGTCCAATTCCTTTAACTCCCAGTACTGAATTTACCGATACACTGTCTGAAAAAGACATTCCCACAGGCCAAGGTGGATTTGCTCGTGATTATACGGTGAAGTTGAATAAGGGTGATAATTTAGTGATTGATTTATCATCTGAAAGCTTCGACACCATCATCACATTGTTAGCACCCAATGGAGCCACCGTGGCAGAAAATGATGATGGGCCTGATGGCACTAGTAATTCTCTACTGTTCACGCGCATTAACGAAACAGGAACTTACATTATTCGTGTCCGTTCTTTTGGGGAAACTGGGGTGGGGCCTTTTAAACTGAAAGTTACCAAGCTGCAACCGATGAAGTAATTGGCAATTAGAAAATGGTCAGCGTACAAAGAAACAGCGCTTCTGTCCACTCCACGACTGCACCATAGGTATCACCAGTGTGTCCGCCTAATTTGTGATTAAACCATGCACCTGTAAGAGTGGCGATCGCACTTCCAGCTAGTATCATTCCGAGGGCCAAAAATACAGCCTGGCTATCTAATAACCACAGTAATCCACTCAAACTCAACAGCAACAACAGTCCTGGTAATAAATCCTGGAATGAACGAATTGCTTGTTTGTGGAATGCACCTTTGCCCGTCGGTTTGAGATAAGAATAGCGGGCGATGGCTAGTTGTTGTCCCCAACGTCCCCACCCACAAGCTGTCATTAGTATTAGCCAACGGTTTTGTTCCATGTCTACCAAGGCTGCGGTTTTTAATAATATTAAGGCGATCGCTGTCATTGCGCCAAAGGCACCTGTAGCACTATCTGTCATTACCTCTAGTCGTCTTTCGGGGTTGCCTACTGCTAAACCGTCGGCTGTATCCATTGCCCCATCTAGGTGCAATCCTCCAGTCATGGCTATCCATATACCCACTATTAAAGCGCTACGAGTTAGCACGGGCATCCCCAAATAGTTCATTCCCGTATCACATAGGCCTAACATTCCCCCAATCAGCAGCCCGACAAGTGGGGCCAAACGCGCCACTCCCTGGAAGTCTAGCCCCTGAATTTCAGGTAGAGGAATTGCTGTATAAAATATAATACTTGAGACAAAATTTAAACCTATTTGTTTTGTCCACTTCCACCCCTGATACAGTTGATTCATCTTAGTTAATATACGTAAAAACTGCTTAAGGAAGATTGCCGTTAATGCCCACGCTAGCAGTAGTCAAAATTTTAAAGCTTCAAATAAGATTACCCTTGATTAGAGACTCATGAAAAAAAGTTTGTTATGCTGGTTTCAGTAATTTATTTTTCCAAAGTGCCGATTGTCACGTAATTGCCAAAAATTTAGCAAATCAATACTTGTACAAAAAGAATCGGATTTTGCATTTTGCCATCAATAACTTACTCTAGACTTATGAAGCGATCGCCCTCCAAAGTTGATATTTTTTAAATTATCGGGGGCCAACAAGCTGTTAAAGTGACTGTTGAGCTGCGTTGTACCTCACCTTTGCTTATCTCCTATTTTCCTATGAGTCATCATCTACCCGACGCCAGGATACCAGCTCCGTGCATTGTTAACACGGGAATAATTGTGAATAAGCTCGACATACGGCGATTGCTGTCTGATTTAGGTCGAGTCCACTACATCTACACCCAAGATGGCAACATACAGAGCGAGGGTGAAGGGGATGTGATGGAAGTATTTGTGAATCCGCAACGGTCTACTTTAGTTGCTAATTGTGCGCTTTACTTGAATGTTCATAGTTTCGATTACTTGGAGCTAAAACAATCCCCACAAAAGGAAACTTATTTTGACTTGCTGCAAGAAGGCGTTTGTTTACGGCTGATTCCCCTTTCGACTCCTATACAAGAGCGAAAAGAGCGGAATTTGAATTTTAGTGCCATAGAAGAGATGATGGAACAAGTCTTGTCAGCTAAATGGGATGCAGAATTTGATGATGACTGTTCTGATTCATTTTAAGGGTTTGTAGTCAGGACTTTAGATAAGGACTAAAGTCCTGACTACGAACAAAAACTTGATCTGTTAGCCTAAAACCATGAATTAGGTTGTTGTAAAAACTCCTTTTCCTCTGGAGTTGAGGTACGTCCTAAAATGCTGTTGCGATGAGGAAATCGCCCAAAACGCTCGATTACTTCTTGATGACGCCATGAATATTCGATTGCTTGGGTACTATCAGGATCATCTCTTAATTGCTGAAATAGTTTGACACTCTGACGTTGATCCTCAAGGTTTTCACTATGTTCAAAGGGTAAATAAATAAACCAACGTTGCACAGGCAAAAATTGGCAGTCATAGCCTTTAGCCACAGCGTGCTGGGCGGCGGAAAGTGCTTCCCAGTCTGTAGCAAAGGCTTCTGGAGTGCCGCGAAACATATTGCGCGGAAACTGATCTAATAACAGGATGAGAGCTAAACAGCTTTCGGGGACATCAATCCAGTCGTCTAAATATCCTGCTGCTGCCTTTTGGTAATCTGCAAGAAACTGATTTCGCAGGGCTTCATCAAATGCCGCTTTTTCCTGAAACCAATCAGCCCTTGGTTTGCCGTAATCCGGTTCATCGGGATGACCAAACCAAAATTCCAAAATAGTTTTTGCCTGTGACATTGCCTTTATTGCACCTTACATAAAACTTGCCGCATTTTACGCATATTTGCAGGCAACTCAAAATTCATGGCTTGTTGAATAAAAATCGCAGGTATGGGGAGGTTTGGTGTAGCTTGCACATTATATGCCAACAAAGTGCCATCACCACAATCTTGTAGGTCTACAATGGCTGTAAAGTCCAGAAAATTTCCTTTTTCCATGCGGAATTGAATTTGTTGCCCCAACACTTCGACAACGTTAAGATAAATTTCGACTTGCGCCGTAAAAAATAAAAAGGCTTTGTGTGCTACTTGATACAGGCGCTTGACTTCACCTTTAGAGATCACTTCGCTTTTGGTAATGTCAGGAAAATATTGAACCCAACGAGGGTAGTCAGTTAGTTGCTGCCAGACTTGCGATCGCACTAGTGGTAAATACATGCAAGCAGTCACACAACCGCCCCAGGCTGTATGCGATCGCGTTTGCAATAAAATCTCCCCCTGCATTAGCAACGATTGCTGGTTTTGACTCCAAGCCATATCTGAACCTGTAATCATTGAGTCTGATATTTGAGACGCAGACATATTCATTTGCTTCACTCCTCACCTTTTCCACCTTGTACTAGGGCTGAAATAGCGACCTATGAAATTAGGTCGAGTCCTACCCCATAGATTTTTATTCCAGTGTTCAACTGCTGGAACCAGACATTTTCAGGACATTATTCAGAAATTTCACCTAAAAAAACTGTATTTATTATTACTTTTAATCAAATCTACACATGAGTGACTATGAATATATCACTACTATTTCGGGAAAAAAGAAATTTATAACAGCTAGAATGGCACAAATATAATCTCATATGCAAATTGATTTTTAGCAAAAAGAGGGCAATGTAGTCATAATTTTGGATCACCCGACTTTGAGCAGGATCAAACCCTTGCTGATGTTTGTTTATATATATACTATTGATGTTTAATTATCAATATATACAGAGATAAATTTTCAATTAAGAGGAAAAATTAAGTGAATAAATCTTCCTTAAACCGGACATTAACCCAGATTTTTGGTATCCTTCTCGGCATTGGACTAGCTGTTTGGGTACTCAGAGGCTTTGGTATTCTCACCTTTATTCCGGGTGGAGTAATTGGGTTATTGTTACTAGGGGCGATCGCTATGGGAATTATCAGCTATGTGCAAAGAACTTGGTGGCGTTTTTAGAGGAAAAGGATCATGGAAATTTATGTATGTACTGTTTGCGGCTACGAATATGACCCCGAAGTCGGCGATCCTGATAGCGGTATAGCTCCAGGAACACCCTTTGAAGATATCCCAGAGGATTGGGTTTGTCCGGTTTGCGGTGCCACAAAAGATTTATTTGAACCGTCAGAACCGTGAAAATAACAGCTAGCCTAGAGATAGGTATTGATCTAAAGAGACGTTTTTGAATTTGCTGCCGTTAAACATTGTAGTTATTGGGGGCGGGGCGGCCGGATTTTTCGGCGCGATCGCTTGTGCGAAAGCTAATCCTCATGCCCAAGTCACGTTATTTGAAGCTAGTCGCCAACCCCTGGCGAAAGTGTTAATTTCTGGTGGAGGACGTTGTAATGTCACTCACGCTTGCTTTGAACCACAGAGGTTAATCCAAAATTACCCCAGAGGTAGCAGGGCCCTACTAGGTGCTTTTACTCGCTTTCAAGCACAAGATACAGTAGCTTGGTTTTCTGCCCACGGTGTACATTTAAAAACTGAAGCAGATGGCCGGATGTTTCCCATTACAGATAATTCCGAAACAATTGTGGAATGTCTAGTCAAAGCTGCGGCTAAATCTGGGATAGAACTACGCATTGGGACACCAGTCGTTGCAGTCAAACAACTTGCTCAAAACCAAGGGTTTGAAATTTTTGGAAAATCAGGAGCAACCAAACAGTGCGATCGCCTATTATTGGCCACAGGCAGCAACCCTGTAGGTTATAAAATTGCTAGGGAGTTTGGTCATCACATTGAACCGCCTGTACCTTCTTTATTTACCTTCAATATTCCCGATGCCAAATTGCGGTCATTGGCTGGTATTAGTGTTGATCCTGTGCAATTACGGTTAGAGACAGGAAAACCCCAACTCTCACAAACTGGGCCATTGTTAATTACCCACTGGGGTATGAGTGGCCCCGCTGTCCTCAAACTTTCTGCTTGGGGTGCCAGATTCCTGCACCAAAACCACTATCAAGCTAAATTGTTAGTCAATTGGTTGCCTGATTTGCATCAAGAACAAGTACGGCAAAAGATTCTAGCAGTAAAAACCCAATGGTCTAACAAAGCGATCGCCTTGCATCGTGGCGTTGACCTACCCCACCGCCTCTGGCAATACATTGTTGATCGTGCAGATATTACCACAGAAGACCGTTGGGCAGGACTATCCAACAAAAAATTAAATCAGTTAGTCCAAGAACTGACTCAGGGTGAATACTTAATCAATGGTAAAGGAGTCTTTAAAGAAGAGTTTGTCACCTGTGGAGGTGTGAATCTCAAAGAAGTCAACTTCAAAACAATGGAAAGTAAGTTAATTCCTAGACTTTACTTTGCCGGTGAAATTTTAGATATTGATGGCGTTACTGGTGGTTTCAACTTCCAAAGTGCCTGGACAACCTCATATTTAGCTGGTAACGCAATGGGGATCAGTAGTTAGAAAGGAGCATCGGGCAATAAACGTGAGTTCGACGGATTTAAAAAACCCCTGCAAGGAGGAGCCACTGAGTTGCGCGGGTTCCCCGTGTTGTAGCAAGTGACGTTAGAGACTTTAAAGGCTTAATTTTTCGTTGGTAATTAAGGATATTTTTGCGCCTCTCCGCGTCAACAACGAGGAGTTGGGGAGAGGTTCATCGTACTCATTGTTAAATCAGGAGTCCGAATGGGAATTTTTCCCAAATTTCTCCCTCATCTCCTCCTATACCTGGACGTACACCATTGTGGGACTATCCGCAATACTTACTAAGTAAGTTATGTAAATGAAGTTATTGTAAAGCTATTTAAATTAAGTATAAGTAATTATGCTATGCCTTTTGCAGTGCAAATGTACTACAAAAAGAGGATTTTAGATGTTTTTCATGAATGAGAAACACCTTGTTTTTCTAACTCCAGAGTCAAACATTCAAGTATTGTGGCTGAAACAACTAAAATTTGTTGATTATTACTAAAACGTTTAATTTTCCAACTAATCACCTGCAAAGAATATCTTTTGCGATGTATAAGTCTCTCTAAGACTATAAATATTTAGTAAAGACTTGAACCGCTAAGTGACTTTTAAACTCAGAAATACTACTATATTTACCGAACGGGTACTATTATGTAATTTAATAAATACTTACTCAATATTACCTAGAATAACCAACATCATACTAACATCACATTCTCAGAAGCAACTTCTTTAAGAAGCAACTTATTGGGACTCGTGTGCAGAGATAACATGCATAAGCATACCCATTTGAAAACACAGTGGGTTATACAAACATGCCCTCTATTAAATTTATGTGTTTACTGTTCACAGCATGTTGACTAAGGTAAATTAAGTCTTTCCTCAACCGCTATTTGCGTTGTTAGCTATGCTCATTAGTTCTAAACACTTGAGAATGATTAACGGAAGAAGTGACGTTATTTCGTGAATTGGGGGTGTATTGTGAACAGAAACTCAAATATTTATCAACATGATCTTTCTTCGATTTACTATTACACCAGGTGTTCCTGAACATGACAAACAAAACTCTGACAACTAATCAATTAAGCGAAGTCGCTCTCGACTTACGTACGCCTGTATTTGATTTACGTGCGCCTGCATTTTCTAGACTCAGAAAAGGGTCATGGTGGCTACGATTAATCACATTGATTGCAGCAGACGCTAGTCTTCTGACTCTTGCGTGGGTATTAGCTCTACATCATGCTGCATCTGTAGATCCTCTTGGGAATACACAAATCACTTATATACCCTTGCTAGTTGTGATTCAAATAGCCGCACTAGCTATCCAAGGTATTTATCAATCAGGTAAAAAGCGATGTGATTATCTAGGGATTATCAAAACATTGACTTTTGCCCACGGATTAATCCTGCTTGTTTGTTTTTTATATCAACCTATTTTAGATCTTCCCCGCTCTACATTTATCTTATCTGGATTGATGAGTACAACTTTGGTTTGTGCTGGGAGATTATTTGTCAATTTTAATCTTGAATATCTTCGTAAGCAAAAAATATTCGGGTGTAATTCTGTTTTTATTATTGGTGATGCTGAAAATAGCGAGCAATTCCTTAACTTTGTGCAAAAGGAAAAGCGTTACGTTATTCGTGGACTCGAAGATTCTCAATGTTTAGACAGGTATCGCCGTCAAGAAACTTTAGAGAAACTGAAGAGATTGGGGGTTACAGAAGTTTTTATTACTTGGGATGCAATTAAAAATCGGATGTTTGTTTGCTGGTTATTTCAAGCATCTGGCATTACTGTACATCTTCTCCCAATGGGGCTAAAGCCAATTCACAGACAAGTCGAATTGCAAAACATCGGAGGAATGACTTGTCTAAGTTTTGATTGTCCAGTACTTACAGGTAAGGATTTTTGGCTGAAGCGGTGTTTTGACTTTTGCTTCACTAGCTTATTTCTCATGTTCACCTTTCCTGTTTATGCAGCCATTGCTATAGCTATCAAACTAGATTCTCCAGGCCCAGTCTTTTACAAACAAACTCGCATAGGTCTACGCGGTCAAGAGTTTAAAGTATGGAAATTCCGTACCATGAGACCAGATGCGGACAAACTCCAAAAAGAACTAGAAGCTTTAAACGAAACTAAAGATGGTATCATCTTCAAAATTAAAGATGATCCTCGGATTACTCGTGTAGGTAAGTTTCTTCGTCGTTATAGCTTAGATGAACTACCCCAACTATTTAACGTGATGTTGGGAGAAATGAGTTTAGTTGGCCCTCGTCCCTTGCCAACCAGAGATGTCAACAAGTTTGCTGAACACCACTTTATCCGACATGAAGTTTTACCTGGTGTTACAGGTCTGTGGCAAGTTTCCGGACGCTCCAATATTATCGATTTTGAACAAGTAATTAATCTTGATCTAAACTACATCGAAAATTGGTCGTTGCAGTTAGATTTTGAAATTTTGATGAAAACAGTCAAGGTGGTTTTGAAAAAAGAAGGCGCATATTAAGTATCAGGCACAAAAAACCATCTGAAGTACGTCATTTATTTACGAGTACAAGAAATTTGAAGGAAGATGAAAAAACCTGTAATTGCTATTGGTTTAGATGCAGCAGATCCCGTATTACTAGAAAAATGGATGTCACAAGGACATCTCAAAAATATAGCTAAACTGCGTCAGCAAGGAACCTATGGTCGGATTAAGAATACAGTCGAATACTGCGGTAAAACAACCGACTTTGCTGTAACCGAGCCATTGTGGTCTGCATTTTCCACTGGTTGTAAACCTCACAAAACAGGCTATTGGGACTCCTTTAGGTATGATGACAAAAAGTATGATATGGAATGTGATCTAGCTCTGAGTGGCTATGATTATCAAGAATATTCCCCATTTTATGCCTTAGGAGACAAGTACAAAGTCGCTGTTTTTGATTTACCTGTAACTAGGCTTTCACAGGAAGTCAATGGCACCCAAATTTTAGGATGGGGAGGACATTTTCCTTATACACCTAGTCATTCTCATCCCCCTGAAACCTATTCAGAAATTATTAATCAATATGGCAAAAATCCCATTCTCTTCAATGACGATGGTATTTGGTGGGATAAAGATTACGTCAAATGGTTGCGGCAAGCACTTAAAGAAAGTATTGACAGTCGCACTAAAATCTGCTGTGACTTATTAAAAAAAGAACCTTGGGATTTATTCTTAGCAGTATTTGGTGAGCCACACACTGCTGGTCATGACATTTATAACTATAGCCAACCAGATCATCCACTATATTCTGACCTGAGTAAAACTGGCACCCCTGATATATTGTTTGAAACCTATGAAAACATCGATAGAGCCATCGGCACAATATTAGCTGAAGCTCCTGAAGATGCTTATGTGGTATGTTTTTCACTTCATGGTATGGGGCCTAACTACAGTGATATGCTGAGTATGGTCTTTTTGCCCGAAGTTTTGTATCGATTTAACTTTCCCGGACAAGTTGCGATCGCACCTGGTAAAGTAGGAGATCCTCTGCCACCAACAGTCAGTAAACCCCTGCGGAACTCTTGGCCTGGAGAAGTTTGGGTGAAGAACTATGAGCCAAATCCCATTAAACGCTTCCTCAAACCCTGGACACCCAGCAAGTTCTTACACGCTAACCAAAACGGTTTAGCTTCTCCTTACCCATTGATGGAACAGTCAGTGCCTATGGGTTGGATGCCTGCACGTTGGTATCAACCTCTGTGGACAAAAATGAAAGCCTTTGGCATACCTTCTTTCACCAACGGACATATTCGCATCAATCTTCAAGGCAGAGATCCTCACGGTGTAGTCACCGCTGCTGAATATCATTCCCTCTGTGATGAAATCGCCGAAGTGCTATATCGTCTCAAAGATGGCAGAACTGGAGAACCCATAGTTAAAGAAGTTGTGCGGACAAGAGAAAATCCTCTAGATAACGATCCTCATTTGCCAGATTTTGACTTGGCCGTTTTATGGCATGAGAGCATGACTGATGTCGTAGATAGTCCCGACTTTGGACGCATTGGCCCCCTAACTCACTTCCGCGCAGGTGGTCACTGGAACCGAGGATTTGTTTTGGCAAAAGGCCCTGATATCCAACCAGGTTCTGATTTACCCAACGCTGAAGCTGTAGATGTATCAGCCACAATTTTAGAATTAATGGGCGCGCCCATTCCCAACTATTTTGAAGGTAGCCCACTAGTAAGACTCCCAGTGACTAACGCCACCGTTGAGGCTTAAAACAGTCCTAGTATTTCCAGATTCTTAGGAATTACACCTTGACAAAAACACCAAATATGAGGTTGAAGTTGAAGGCTGACTAACGATACTTATTAAAAGATAATTGAGAACAGCCTGTAAAAACTGACTATCCTCATATTTGGGATCAACCAATCAACTAGTAAATACACCTGAGAATTTCTCATCGATGACTACCAACATGAATCCAGAAGTATCGGTCATTATTCCTGCCTATAATACCGCAGGCTACATTTCCCAAACAATTGAGTCGGCCTTGGGGCAAACTCTGAAAAATATTGAGGTAATTGTAGTAGATGATGCCTCCACTGATGGGACACCCGAAGTAGCTAGAAGCTTTACAGATGAACGACTCAAAGTTTTTGTAAATCCTCAAAATCTGGGAGTGGCTGCTACACGTAATCGGGCCTTGAAGGAGGCCAAAGGCAGATGGATTGCTGTTTTAGACTCCGATGACTGGTATGCTCCAGAAAGACTAGAAAAACTTCTACAGTTACCAAACGCACAAAACGCAGATATAATTGCTGATGATTTATTTTTGATTAGAGACGGAGAAGATGCTCCCTGGAGTACACTAATTAACGAAAGCGGGGAAGTGATTGCAGAAATCAAGCAAATTGATCCGCAATATTTTGTGGAAACAGATGTGTATGGACAACAAGGGCTACACCTTGGCTTATCAAAGCCTTTATTCCGGCGAGATTTTATGTTGAAACATGACATTAAATATGATGCCTCAATGAAGGTGAGCGAAGATTTTTGGTTAGCCCTAAAATGTTTGGTAAGAGGAGCGAGATTTTTTCTTCTGCCAAAACCTTATTATTATTATCGCTCTCGTCCAGGTTCTTTAGTTTATTCATCTAAAATCAAGCGTCTTGAACAAGATTGTCAAGCAACTGTAGCTTTTATTGAGCAAGAAAACTGCCAGACACAAAAACCTGAAGTAGCTCATGCTTTATCTAAAAATCTTACTGTCTTTAAAAAGAATTTAGCTTATTACCGTGTTGTAGACACCTTAAAGCAACGACAATGGTTTAGAGGTGGGATAGAAATGGTACGTAATCCTTACTTTTTCTGGCATTTCTCTCTCCAACTTCCTGGTATTATAAATCGTCGCATACAGCGTTATCTTTTTGGCAATACAGCAGCATATGATGTGTTTTATCGTGGTAAAGACCAAAAGATTTTAAAGATTTAAAGTGAAAACTATAAAAAATAAATAAAACCCCCAACCATAGCAGATAATACATATTATCTGCTAAAAATTATAAAAAAAATTACTATAAAAAACATGGAAAAACGCACCTTAATTACCAACTCGCTATCATTATTAGTTACGCGTTTAATACAAAGTATCGCTACTTTTGTGTTAACAGCAGCCATAGCCCGTAATTTAGGTGCTTATGAATTAGGACAATATTTACTAGCATTCAGCTACTACTTTGTGTTTGCAAGTATTGCGTCACAGGGATTAAAAACCTTATTTACAAGAGAACTTTCGCGCAATCCCGAAGAAATACCTGTGTATCTAGTGAATGGCACTTTTTTGCAAATGCTTTTGAGTGTCCTTGGTTATGGAGCAATGATTATTTTGGTGTTTTTATTGCCCTACAATCCTGACACCTCAATGGTTTGCTACATCATGGGACTAGCAATTATTCCTTTTTCACTTTCTAATATTACAGAGGCAATTTTTCAAGCTCAAGAAAAGATGACTTTGATAGCTGCCTCTACAGTGCCAGTTTACATTCTACGTTTAGTAGTAATGATCTGGTGTATTCAAGAACTAAATTATGGAGTCAATTATATAGCGGGAATATTTGTTGTTTCCGAAGTAATAGTTTTTATTATTCAATGGGTCATGCTCACCAGTATGATTAAGCCAAGATGGGAGATTAAGCAAGATTTTATCCGGCAATTATTAAAATCTGCTCGGACATTCTTTGCTATTGATGCAGTAGGAATAATCACTAGTAAAACAAGTATCCTAATTATCTCACTCTTGGGAAGTGAAGTCATGGTTGGTCTTTTTGGTGCTGTCGTCCAATTAATGCAACCCATTTCGATGATTATTCAGAGCGTCAGTCTTGCTGCTTTTCCGGGGATGACAAAAGCGGTAAATAGTGGAAAAAAGAAGCAGGCACAAGTCGCAGAAAATATTGTCACAATGCTGATGTGTATAGCCTTACCATTTGTGATTGGGATATACTTTATTGGCAATGATTTAATAAGATTTATTTATCAAAATTCTGATTTTAATCAGATAGAACTAGTCCTTCAATTGACTGTGCTATCAGTTCTTGCCAGCCCGTTTATCCGCACCTTAGGTTATCTGCTTTTATCCAATGGGTTGGAAAAATATAACCTGAAAGAAGTACTTATTACTAATACTGTAGGAAATGTAGCAGGTGTAGTATTAATTTCACAATTTCAGTTAATGGGTGCAGCTTTTATGTATTTGTCAATGAGCTTAACGGCTTTTACCATACTTATGTATGGTGTGTACAGTCGCTTGTTTGTATTAAATCTATGGAGAATAATGTATCGTCCATTGCTAATTGGTGGTAGCATGACATTGGTATTTTTGTTACTACAAAGATACCAAATAAATTTTGTATTAGTTTTGATTTTGTCAACTTCAGCTTATGCTTTGATAGCTAGTTTCCTAGCAGTCAATACATTAGGAGGTGTCAATGTTCTACGGGCAAAAATTTTCAAAAAAAGTGAGCGAGAAACATGAAGATTAGTAACTTTACAAAGTATGAAAAAGAAAATTTGACAAGAGTCGCAGCGACTGTAGTTTGGGAAGATCGGGATCGACCCTCTCAAGAAATATACGTTGCTACTACTAAAGAATATGCCAACGACTTATCCTGCAACCCCAATACGTTTCTTATAGCTTGTACCATGCTAGCTTTTCACTATGGGGAAAAAAGAATTTTTATAGAAGCAGAAGAAGCAGACATTTGTCCAGAATTGCGTGATGGTTTAATTACGTCAATGCATTGGATGAAATCTTGGTACAAATTAGATCGTGATATTGTGCAAATAGAGGCAAAAACTAATTTTAAGGCATCAAACACAGTTAGACCTCAAAGGGCGGGGATGTTTTTTTCAGGTGGCGTAGATACCTTTGCCACTTTGCGAAATAACCGTCTTAACTTTGGACAAGATCATCCAGCTTCAATTAAAGATGGTTTTATAGTTTACGGGATAGCAAATACTACTTTAGAAGCATTTGAGAAAGCTTTTATTTCACTATTACCAGTAGCTAAAGATGCCGGAATAAACTTAATTCCAGTTTATACAAATATATATAGACATGTAAAAGACTTAGAAGATAGCAATTACAATTTTTGGAAATACTATTTTGGTGGTGCTGCTTTATCAGCTATTGCACATACGTTTGTCAACCGCTTGAATTTAGTTTATGTGGCCTCTACTAGTGAAATAAAGCATATCGAGCCTTGGGGTTCACATCCTTTAACAGATCCCAATTACAGCAGTTATGATTTGCGTGTTAAGTATGATAGCGTGCATTTATCCAGGTTAGATAAAACTAAATTAGTCGTGGGTTGGGATGTTGCGTTTCAAAACCTTAGAGTTTGTGATGAATTAGTTTTACCCACTGGTTATTTAAACTGTGGTATTTGTCATAAATGTACAATAACGATGGCGCACCTGGCTGCGTTAGATGTATTAGACAAAACTAATATTTTTCCTGTCAAGGAGCTTACGAAAGAAAGGCTGATAAAGTTTGCACATCCAAAAACTATTTTGGAAAAAGGAAAATATCAGAGTCTGATACCTTTGTTTGCATCTATAGGTCGTGACGATTTAGTACAAGCTACCAAATATATACTTGCTCGTGCTAATTTAAAATCCAATCTACAAAACCTATCCAAGCCTTTTTTAATCAAAAAAGTTAAGGAATCAAAGTAATAAAAATTACTCCTTCTTCATTACTATTTATGCTGAAATATGAGTTAAGTAACAAAGATTGGCAGTTTAAAAAACTTTTGTTATCTAGTAAGGGTTTGAGTTGTTAACTGATATTTAGCATACTAGGTAATGAAGAAATTGACCTTAGTAATTGTGACAAGGTGCTAAACATGGAGAAATGCGAGTGACAAAAGTTGCTTTACTACATTTTTGCTTTGAAGATTACACTATTGAGTTAGCTAATAGTCTAGTTAAGTACGTTGATTTAACAGTAATTCAACCAGAAAATGTCGCCGCTACCTGTAGCGATGTTCTCGACCCCAATATTCGCGTCATCAGCTTTAAAAAGCCACGGATGCGTGATCCGCGCAACTTGTCATCTATGCGCGCCATGATACGGATTATCAAAGATGTGCAACCAGATGTGTTACACGTACAAGAAACTAACGATCCGTGGTATGACTTGACGTTGCTGCTAAATCAAATGCCGCCATTGGTAACAACGATTCATGATGTATATCGTCATCCAGGCGATCGCCAAGTTGTATTCGGTGCAGAATATACTAGGCGTATTGCATTTTACCGCTCTCAGCAAATCATCGTTCATGCCCAGGCTTTAAAACAAGCACTGATTCAAGATTTTCAAGTGCCACAACAGCGAGTTAACGTATTACCCCACGGGGAACTTGGCAGTTTATACCAACGTCGATCAGAGCAACACAGTTTACCAACAGAACCTTATACATTACTATTCTTCGGCAGAATCTGGCCATATAAAGGATTAAACTACTTGTTAGAAGCACTACCATTGGTTGCTGCCAAAATTCCGGAAGTCAAATTGATTATTGCTGGACGGGGAGAAAATATCCAGCAATATTTTCCCGATGGTTATGATACCAGCCACATCGAACTGATGAATGACTTCATCCCCTTAGAAAAGGTTGCAGGGCTATTCCAACGTAGTGCCGTTTCAGTTTTACCCTACATTGAAGCTTCACAAAGTGGCGTAGCAACTTTATCTTATGGCATGGGAACACCGATAATTGCTTCTGATATTGGGGGTTTGCAAGAAATAGTTGCACATGAAAAAGATGGTTTACTCGTTCCTCCCAAAGATGTCAAAGCCTTAGCTGATGCCATCATCCGTTTATTAGGCGATCGCAACTTACAACAGCAGATGCAAACTGCGGCATTAGCGCGCTGTCAGCAAGATTTAAATTGGACAAATATTGCGGCGAAAACAGTGCAAGTTTATCACCAGGCAATAAAGATAAAAACTAAATCTTGAATCAGTTTATGAAAAAACTCTTACTTTTTGCTGAACAGGCATTTACAGTTGCTGTCTTACTGATTTATTCAGGGGCAATATTAACTCTTGTCCTCTCAGGAGGGATGCAAGAAAATGAAGTTGTTGAGTTTGATAGTTCATTAATTAGAGTTATTAATTTATTCATTTATGTAGTTACCTTCGTATTATTAGTTTTGCGTTGGAAAAAAACTCTCTATGTCTTTAGTAAAGACCGTTGGATTTTTCCTTTAATCATGCTTGCGGCTATTTCAGTCATTTGGTCTTTTGAGCCTGGTACAACAATTAAAGATAGTGTTACACTGATTGGTTCCAGTTTATTTGGAGTTTATTTAGCTGCCCGCTACACTTTAAAACAACAATTACAGTTGTTGGGTTGGACATTTGGCATTGCTGTAATATTGAGTTTCATATTTGCTATAGCTTTACCCTCATACGGTATTATGGGCGGTATTCATCAAGGAAGGTGGCGCGGAGTCTTCCTACACAAAAATGGACTGGGGGCAAAAATGGTCAATAGTGGGATCGTTTTTCTCCTTTTAGGTTATCAAAGTAAAAAGCATAGTTGGCTCATGTGGGGTGGGTTGAGTTTATCAATCCTACTTTTAGTGCTTGCAGATTCAACTTCATCTGTTGTCAATCTCTTAGTCCTGGTATTCGCATTTTTTGTTTTTCGGACTTTTCGTTGGCCATACATAGTGATGATACCAACGCAAATGATGTTGATAACCATGAGTCAGGCTTTTTCTTTTTGGTTGAGTGATAATGCCGATGTCTTATTTGCTTCAATTGGTAGAGATGCGACACTTACTGGTCGGGCAGATTTATGGCCATTTGTGATGGAAATGATTTGGCAACAACCTTGGTTTGGTTATGGTTACGGTGGATTCTGGCAAGGTTTCAATGGAGAATCGGCATATGTGTGGCGAGCAGTCGGATGGACACCAACTCATCCCCATAATGGGTTTTTAGCACTGTGGCTGGATTTAGGCCTGTTAGGATTAGTTTTATTCTTTATAGGATTCTGGCGTAGTTGCCGCCACGCATTTACTTGGGTACGTAGTAGTAAAACAGCAGCAGATATTTTGCCTGCTATCCATCTTACTTATATAGCCACATTCAATTTGACTGAATCCGCATTATTGGACTCAAACACTATTGTTTGGGTACTCTACATTGCCTTGGTTTTATCATTGCCTATAATTCCTAAAAACCAAGAAAAATTAATAACTTAAATTAGAGAAAATAGGGATATGGAAACAAGAAATATAATAAATAAATTAAGAATTAAATGAAAAAAAAAGAAAAAATGCGAATTTTAATGCTCGGAGAAAGCCTAAAAAATCAAGGAGGAATAGTTTCAGTTGAAAAGCTAATAATCAAACAAGCTCCTACTGATGTGCAAATTAACCATATATCAACTTTACCCAAGGGGTCTGCATTCATCAAAGTCTTAGTATTTTTTCAAGCTTTAGTATTATTATGTTGGCAATTATTAAAAAAAGAAGCTGACATTGTTCATATTCACGTCTCAGAACGAGGTAGTGCTTGGCGCCAGTCAATCACAACTTTAATTGCTTGGTTACTGCAAAAACCAGTCATTCTTCACACCCATAGTGCTGATTTCCATGTATTTTACTCAAATATACCCAGAATATTCCAAGCAGTATTAAGATGGGCATTTTGTAAATCTACACGTTTTATTGTTTTATCAGATAGTTGGAAAAAATTCTACGTCGATAATCTGGGATTAAACCCAAATCAAGTAGTTGTATTACCTAACCCAGTTAAACTTCCGGTAGAAGTACCGCCAAGAACAAATTCTCAAAAAGTAGATTTCTTGTTTTTAGGCCGAATTGGTGAACGCAAAGGAGCATTTGATTTAATTGAGGCTTTCGCGGAGATTCCTCATGAACAAAGACAAAATTTAGAGTTAACTATGGCGGGAGATGGAGATGGTAAAAGAGCTAGAGATTTAGTCAAAAAGCTGAATTTAAGTAACCAAATTACTATTTTAGATTGGGTAAATGAACAAGAAAGAGATGCACTTTTAAAAAAAGCTGATGTTTTTGTTTTACCTTCATACAATGAAGGGTTACCAATGGCATTACTTGAAGCTATGAGTTGGGGATTACCTGTGATTACTACACCAGTTGGGGGTATTCCAGAGCTAGTAACTCCTGATCAAAATGGGTTACTAGTGAAACCAGGAAATATTAAAGAATTATCAATCGCAATGCAGACTTTGGTTGCGAATCAAGAACTAAGGCAGAAAATAGGTGATAACGCCAGGGAAAGTATCCAACCGTTTGATGTAGATAAATATTTAATTTATCTGTTTAAAATTTATCATTCAGTGATGATTTAATTTACATATTTTTCAGCTATAGAGGTACAAAATGGAAAGATTTTCTGAAATAAAAATATTAGATACAAAATTTCATAAATTAACAGTCAATGACTTAATAAATTACATCGTAGCCAGTGGAAAAATCGAGCAAAAAAGAACTATCGCTAATGTCAATGTGCGAGGAATCAACTTTGCATATGAGTTACCTTGGTATCGGGATTTTATAAACAATGCTGATTTAGTATTTTGCGATGGATTTGGTGTATCACTGGGAGCAAAAATTTTGGGATACCAAATAGAACCCGCACATCGCATGACTTGTCCCGATTATATAGAAACTTTAGCTTTAGCTTGTGAGCAACAGAATGTTTCGTTATTTTTGCTGGCTGGTAAACCAGGAGTAACAGATAAAGCAATTAGCAAGTTGCTGGAAATAGCTCCTAATTTACGCATAGAAGGACATCACGGTTATTTTGAAAAATCTGGAGCAGAAGAGGAAGCTGTAATTGAGAAAATTAATAAATTTAAGCCAGATGTTTTATATATCGGCTTTGGTATGCCATTACAGGAACGCTGGATTCAAGATAACTTCCATAAAATTGACACGCGTGTGTTTTTACCTCTAGGAGCATGTCTAGATTTCTATACTGAATCTGTCTATCGTGGGCCGCGTTGGCTAACTGATAATGGTTTTGAGTGGTTAACCCGCTTAATTGTTGAGCCTAATCGTCTTTGGAAACGTTATGTTGTAGGCAATCCACTATTCTTTTATCGTGTATTCAAACAACGAATTACTCAAGCAATATTAGTAAAGCGCTAAGGTAATACTCTGCTTTGTTAAGAAAGTTAATTTTTGGGTTTGATTAATAATAATGCAATACATCTGGGGAGGTGTTTTACGATGATATCAAGCGTTTGTGCTACATCCATTTGTTATTAATAACTGATTTACATATATTGAGAATAAGGATTATTTATCATGCAGCAAATTGTAATAATATTCTCTCATCAGATGCAAATCTAGAAATGAATGTGATTCTATTAATGCTCTTGATCATACTACCAAAGACTGATAAGATCCTATTCATACTTTCTGTGTTGTTTATATTTCTTGAGATACAGCAATACAAACAAGCAGCAATTAACAAAACAGGTCAAGCAAATACACACATCGAAAAATTCTCAGTTTTGCAACCTAGTTAGTCAACACTATTGTTAAGTCCCATCAGTGCATTTATGGTTGCAGTATTACTTGAAATTCTCTTCTAAATAAAATCTAATTTTTTTGTTGCCAACCCTTACTTGTAAAGGAAAACTTATGTCAAATTCAGAAAGATTTGTGGAATCAAAAGAGTCTATTGATTTAGACTTGGGCCATTACTTATTAACGGTGAAACGGCGCTGGATATTAGTCTTACTCATTTTGGCAGGTACAGTTGGACTCAGTGTTTTAGCCACAACATTCATGAAACCCTCTTATGAGGCAGAAGGAAAACTCTTCTTCCGGATGCCTTCTTTTAAAACAGTAGGTAATAATTTGTTGCCTAGTCAAGCAGAAGGACAAGAAGCAGGTGATTTGAGATCTTTGCTCGCCACTCAAAATCCCATCAGTACTCAAATGCAAGTCATTTCTTCTCCTTCTTTTTTGCAGCAGGTAATAGACAAGTTACAACTCAAGAATGACGAAGGTGAACCACTAGAAGCAAAAGAGCTAGAGAGATCCCTGGATCTAAAAATTGTGGGTGGCACAGATGTGTTGCAAATTAACTACAGCAGTCGTCAACCTGACGAAGCAGCAGCAGTAATCAACACAATCATGGATCTCTATCTCCAAAACGATATTCTCATCAATCGTTCTGAGGCAGAAGCAACTCGTGACTTTATGTCCCAACAGCTGCCTCAAAGTCGAGCTGCTCTGAATAAGGCAGAAGAAGAGTTACGCATATTTAGACAGAAGTACAACATTGCAGACTTACCGGAAGAAACAAGGACATCTGTGGGACTGATTAGCAATCTCAATAACGAGATTAATACTGTTCAGGCGCAATTAGCTGAGGTAAATGCTCAAACTAATGAACTACGGCAGAAAGTGGCGCTAAATTCCCAGGAAGCGATCGTTGTGAGTACGCTGAGTCAGTCACCGGCTGTGCAGGGAGTGCTAACACAACTTCAAGAAACGGAACTACAGTTGGCGAATGAGCGTAGTCGTTTCCAAGATGAAAACCCGGTAGTAGTTGGACTAGTAGCCAGAAGAGCTAGTTTACAAAATCTCTTACAACAGCAAATTGCCCAGACTGTTGGTAGTCAAACCAATGTTCCGCCCAGACTATTACAGATTGGAGAACTCAGACAAAACTTGATCCAAAATTTGCTGCAATCAGAAGTGCAGCGCTCTGGACTGAGCCAAAGAGTTGCTTCTTTGTACAATTCACGCTCTACCTACGAGCAGCGTTTGAGAAACATACCCCAATTAGTACAAACTCAGCGGGATTTAGAGCGGAAAGTTACAGTTGCAGAAACTACCTATCAAAATTTGTTGCAAAAAGTTCAACAATTAGAGGTAGCAGAAAATAGAACTACACCCAATGCTCGGATTATTGCTCAGGCTTTAGTTCCCACAGAGCCAGCATTAGGGAAAAAACTGATTGTTTTGGCTTTGGGATTGATGTCAGGGATATTTTTATCCACTACAGCCGTTCTCTTCCTAGAGCTGAGAGATAAATCACTCAAAACAACGAAGGAAGTCAGAGAGGTATTTAACTATACACCGTTGGGAATGCTTCCTTTGTTACCGAGTAAGGCTAACTCCCGTCATCGTGATCCAGAATCAATTACCCCTGAGATTGCTGTTAGAGATATGCCATACTCTTTAACTAGCGAAATGTACCGGATGATTCAAGCCAATCTGAAATTCCTCAGTTCAGATAAGGATGTGAAAACAATTGTAGTCGCCAGTGCAGTTCCCAAAGAAGGTAAGTCTACAGTCTCAGCTAATCTAGCTGCTGCGATCGCTCAACTAGGACGAAAAGTTTTATTAATTGATGCAGATATGCGAGTTCCTTCTCAGCATCATCTCTGGCAACTAACCAATGCCGCAGGTTTGAGTGAGGTGCTTGTAGGACAGGCTGAATTCCGCACAGCGGTGAATACAGTTATGGATCACCTGGATGTCTTAACTGCTGGAGTTAGACCACCTAACCCACTGGCTTTACTTGAATCTAAGCACATGGCATCACTAATTCAAGAGTTTGCTTCCAAATACGACTGTGTAATTATCGATGCTCCTCCCTTGCTGCTTGCGGCTGACGCTTTAACTTTAAATCGCATGTCCGATGGGATGTTGTTAGTATCTAGACCAGAGGTAATTGATTATAATAGTGCTGTTGCCGCCCAAGAGATGCTAGACAGAGCCAATCACAACGTTTTAGGTTTAGTTGTCAATGGAATCATTGAGAAAAACGAATCTAGCAGTTATTTTTATCATGCAAAAGAATACTTCCCTCACGAAAGGTTAAGCAAAAAAGATGTGGCGTTGCAAAAACGTTAACTCTTGTCACAACCTTTTCTCTTTCAGGGGAAAGGTTCAAAAAATCGGCGTTGCATATTTTCTGGATGATTTTAATTTTATTGGGGACGGGCTTCTCGCCTGTCCCTTGTCTTTTGGGGCGTTTACGAAATTCACCCCATAAAATTCATCCCTAAATTCAGCAACGCCAAACAATCAACTTTTACTAAAGAAATGAGGAATCAGTATCAGGTTGCTTTCTTTGCCTAACATTAAGTGCCATAGACTTTAAATGTAGGCATCAGCTTTGCCGAAGGGCAATTTGATCAACCAATAGGTTAGTTGTGCTTAATTCTGATATTCATACGCCCCGATATCATATCCTTTACCGGACGGACGACGATTGCCAGCAAAATCAGTTTTTACGGCACTAAAGTTAGTACCTTTATCGATAGCTGGACTATTCGCCTTAAGTCGAAAATCATTGTTCGATAGATTGACAAATTGCGGATCAGCGACAATATCGTTAGCCCCTCGCACAACTATGTTGCCACCATTAGCGTAGATATTGTGGTCGTAAGTGATGTTGGAACTTCTAGAGTTACCGTTCATTCTCTTACCAGGAAAGGAGTAGAAAATATTGTTCAAAATTTTGACATCAGATGACTCAGCAGCAAATATTTGTCCACCGCTGAGTTCTGGGCTTTGGTTATTCAAAACAGCAGTATTGTGGACAATATCGACATTATCACTTAAAAATGCATGAATGCCTGAACCTCCATTTTTGTATGTGACATTGTTGGCAACCAAAGTGCGGCCTCGATATCTACCCAAATTGGAGCCGTTCTGAGTATTTCTGGAGTCATCGATAATGATGCCATTACCATCAGTAATAGTTCCGGTGGCAATCCACTGAATATTTTGGCGATTATTGTAAGTCTTGTTGTTGGTGACAATCATCTTGTAACCCTGAGTATTACTATCAGAGTTCCAGTTTTGCCACATAGAAATGCCGCTATTGGCATATACAGAGTACCAGGCATTGTTGTATACCTCGTTGCCATCTATGGTTATGTAGTCAGATTGAATGATGTTAATCCCACCACCACCACAGTTATGTACCTTGTTGTTGAGAATACGGATGTGACGCGAACGACCATTTTTGCGCCCATCTGCGGTGATACAATTGCCGTTTGTTAGTGGGTTACCACCGTTATATCTTTGGCTTCTGGCATAATCAAGGCTGATATTGGCATTGTTTCCTTCTACTTCCAGCCCATTGATTTCGATATAAGAAGCGCCTCTATCAATCTCAATTCCGTGCCAAGCATTGTGTTTAATCTTCGGTGAATGTCCAGGATGCGCTTTATAAGTAATCCAGGCATTTGCATTTCCAGACCGGGTAATATATACCACTTGACCAGGGTTAGAATTTCTGTATTCTCCGTTCATGATCAGTACCGTATCTCCTGGCTGAGTCAGGTTTGCTGCCTTTTGAATTGTTCTAAAAGCAGACGATGCCGAACGTCCGTTATTGTTGTCGTTGCCACTACCACTGACATAGTATGTTGTTCCCGAATTCATACTAATCAACTTGGATTCCTCTACCCTTTCTTGATGATTGGATAACGGATGATTACTGGTTGTTAAAGTTGGTTTTTGTGCTGCACCTATAACACCTAATACCCAAGGAAGTACAAGAAATGCACGCAAACTCAAACTTTTCATTCCTAGTGGAAACAGAATTTTCATCAATAATTTGTGTCTAAGATTACCTTAAAGAATCGCTTTTGCGACTTCCTGTGGAATTATCGCACTTTTTGGTAATCCTATCACTTCATATAAGAAATTCCTGATCCTGCTGTAATTTATCATAGAATAAATTGGCAATTATCATCATGAAAATACCCAATAAAAGCAGCAGAAACCCCACTAGTAACATCCTAAAAATTAGCAGAATTTCAGGATGTTATTCATTTCAATTACTAGGGCAACTAGGTGTAGGGTTATTTGGAGTAGTAGGATTTGTGGGAGTATTTGAATGCTGATATTCGTATGCCCCGATATCATATCCTTTACCGGACGGACGAGGTTTGCCAGCAAAATCAGTTTTTACGGCACTAAAGTTAGTACCTTTATCGATAGCTGGACTATTCGCCTTAAGTCGAAAATCATTGTTCGATAGATTGACAAATTGCGGATCAGCGACAATATCGTTAGCCCCTCGCACAACTATGTTGCCACCATTAGCGTAGATATTGTGGTCGTAAGTGATGTTGGTACTTCTGGAGTTACCATTCATTCTCTTACCAGGAAAAGCATAAAAGATGTTGTTCAAAACTTTGACATCGGATGAATCAGCTGCAAATATTTGTCCCCCATTCAGTTCTGGACTTTGGTTATTTAAAACAGCAGTGTTGTTGATAATATCAACATGATCACTCTCATAAGTATGAATACCTGAACCACCGTTTTTGTATGTGACATTGTTGGCAACCAAAGTGCGACCTCGATATTTACCCAAGGTGGAGCCGTTCTGAGTATTTCTAGAATCATCGATAATAATGCCATTACCATCAGTGATTTTACCAACTGCTAACCATTCAATGTTCTGACGATTGTTGTAAGTCTTATTGTTGGTCACAATCATCTTGTAATCTGTGGTGTTGTTATCAGAGTTCCAATTTTGCCACATAGAAATGCCGCTGTTGGCATATACAGAGTACCAGGCATTATTAAATATTTCGTTGCCATCCACTGTTATATAGTCCGATTGAATGACTGAAACACCACCACCACCGCAGTTATGTATCTTGTTGTTAAGAATGCGGATGTGACGAGAACGACCATTTTTGCGCCCATCTAGGGTGATGCAGTTCCCGTTTGTTAGTGGGTTACCACCGTTTTTTTTCTGACTTTTAGCGTAATCAAGGGTGATGTTGGCATTGTTTCCTTCTACTTCCAACCCATTGATTTCGATATAAGAAGCGCCTTTATCAATTTCAATTCCGTGCCAAGCATTGTGTTTAATCTTCGGTGAATGTCCAGGATGCGCTTTATAAGTAATCCAGGCATTTGCATTTCCAGACCGGGTAATATATACCACTTGACCAGGGTTAGAATTTCTGTATTCTCCGTTCATGATCAGTACCGTATCTCCTGGCTGAGTCAGGTTTGCTGCCTTTTGAATTGTTCTAAAAGCAGACGATGCCGAACGTCCGTTATTGTTGTCGTTGCCACTACCACTGACATAGTATGTTGTTCCCGAATTTATACTGATTAGCTGAGATTCTTTCTTTACCGTTGCTTCATAATTAGATGAAGGTTCTGTTAATGCCGCCAAGGGTGTTTTTTGTACCTCCCCAACACTACCTAACATCCAGGGCAGTACAAGGAACGCCCGTAAAGTAATACTTTTGACTACCATAACAAACACTTTTTTCATCAAACTGCAATCCAAAGATAGTTTGAAGAACTATGGGTGCCATCAGTGACATCACGAAGTCCTAAGATTGTTAGATAGTAAATATTATAGAAAAATGATGTAAAAATTAGAACTACTTGCGTGACGTGCTTATACAGAGATGCAATAAAGTTGAGTTCGAGAATACAATGGCGTAAAGTTGCTGTCATCAGCAATTACACTCTCCACACCTCAATTGTTTTGTAAAGGTCGATTACATAAAAACGTTATGTACTCAGAGTGAACATTCAAGCTAGATATAGTAATACTTGTAGCCGATTTGTAGAACTAATTATTTTTTATGTCAATGTCCCGAATGCTGAGATAATTAAGCCACAAATAGAGACTACAAGTAAAAATTGGTTAAATAGCAACTGTATCGCTTCAACATATAATCTCTAATAACACCATATGAAATTCAGTGAAATTATCAGTAAACTGGACGCCACTACCGACAATAGTCTGACAACTCCGCAAAGTTGCGATCCAGCAATTATAGGGTTAGCCGCCTTAGATGAAGCTCAACCTGGTAATCTCAGTTACGTAGAAGGCGCAAAATTTGCATCTTTTGTCAAGACAACAAATGCCAGCGCCTTAATTTTGCCTTTGGACAAAACATTACAATCACAAGCACAAGAACGCGGTATAGCTTGGATAGCTACACCCGACCCCAAGCTGATGTTTGCCCAGGCGATCGCCCTCTTCTACCAGCCATATCGCCCCAGCCCAGAAATTCATCCCACGGCTGTGATTCACCCCACAGCAAAACTAGGCAATGATGTTTATATTGGCCCCCATGCAGTAATTCAGCAAAATGTAGAAATTGGTAATCATGCCATAATTCATCCCAATGTGGTGATTTATCCCGATGCCAAAATCGGCGATCGCACCACCTTACACGCTAACTGCACCATACATGAGCGCACACTTATCGGAGCAGATTGTGTAATTCATAGTGGATCTGTTATCGGTGCAGAAGGTTTTGGCTTTGTGCCTACCCGTACTGGTTGGTTAAAAATGGAACAATCTGGCTACACTGTCTTAGAAGATGGTGTAGAAGTAGGCTGCAACAGTGCCATTGACCGCCCAGCCGTAGGGGAAACAAGAGTAGGTCGTCGTACAGTAATTGATAACATGGTACAGATAGGACACGGCTGCCAAATTGGTGCAGGATGTGCCATCGCCGGTCAAGCGGGTATGGCAGGAGGCGTCAAAATTGGTAATCGCGTCATCCTCGCTGGACAAACAGGAATTGCCAATCAAGTGAAAATTGGTGATGGGGCGATCGCATCCGCTAAAGCCGGGATTCATAGTGATGTTGCACCAGGGGAAATCGTCTCCGGGGTGCCAGCAATACCCCACAAACTATATCTGAAGGTATCTGCTATTTATAATCGCTTGCCAGAAATGTATCTATCCTTCAAGCAATTGCAACGCCAGTTAGGGAAGAAGTGATTGGGACTGGGGAAGAGGCAGGAAGAGGCAGGGGGGCAGGGGGCAGGGAGCAGGGG